>JBMCUM010000222.1:0-3367 GCA_048622595.1 Planctomycetota bacterium
GCGCTGAGCGACTCCAGCCCCGCCGTGCGGTTCGCCGCGGCGATGGCCGTCGGCGAGACGAAGTACGCACCGGCCGAGGAGCGGCTGGTCCGCATGGCGCAGGATCCGGAGGTCGAGCCGGACCAGAACGCCGGCTGTGCGGTGCTGTACGCCCTGCACGAGCTGGGCAACGACGAATACACGTACGCTTTGGGGCGATTGCTGTTCGACGACGACCCGGGCGTGCGCGCCGATGCGGCTACGGTCATGGGCAGGATAGGCGAGCCCACCGCGACCGGTCCGCTCAAGACGCTGCTGGCCGACGAGCAGGACGAGTCGGTACGTCTTGCGGCGCGGACGGCGCTGGCGCGGCTGGGCGACAGCGAGAGCAAGGTGCGGTTGAGGGCATACGTCAAGGGTTATTTCCTCGACCTTCGCCTGGCGGCGATCCCCGCCCTGGCCGACATCAACCCGCCCGGCGCGCAGGCCGACTTCCGCTTCCTGCTGCGTAAAGAGAAGTCGCCGCGCCTTCGCGTGGCGGCCGCCGGGGCGCTGGCGCGGCTGGGCACGGTGGACGAGCAGGGATACGACCTGGCGCTTCGGTCGCTGCGCCGCCCGCGCGAGGTGCTGAGCGCGGTGTACGGCGGGCGGGAGATCGCCGACGTGGAGACCGAGTCCATGCAGTCGCTGGCGGCGATCGCGCTGGGGTATATGGGTCGGCAGGAGGCGATCCCCGCGCTGCACGAGGTGCTGGACTCCGACCGCGGCGCCGTGCGTGTCGCGGCGGCGATGGCGATTCTCCGCATTACCAACGCCGGAATGGGCGCGCCCCGTCGCGGCGAGGACGACGCCGCCGACGCCGCGGAAGGACCGGTCGAGGCGGCGCCGGCGGTTCGCCCGCGGCCTCGGATGCACACGGCCGGGGGCAGGGACTGAGGCGTCCGCGGCGGCGGAATTCGCTTGACTGGTCGGACGCGGAATCTAGAATCGGCTGCCAATACGGCGATCCGACGCACGCATTCATACCATCCGTAGGCCCGCACTCAGGCACGGACGCGAACGGCGACGCAATGACGGAGCGCCCCAAGGCGCGAAGCCGCAAGGAGACACCGATTTGAACATTCTCACCAAGATATGCATCGTTCTGCTTGTGCCACTGACGATTGTCGCGGCGGTGGTGTTCACCCACGTGGCGGTGACGGTGCCCAACTACCGGCAGAAGTGGGAGCAGGTGAAAGGTACCAACGCGGCCTTGGAGGCGCGGAACCGGCGCCTGGCCGCCGAGCTGGACTCGGTCCGCGACCAGGTGACTGACGCGGTCGAGGAGGGGGCCCGCTTGCAGGCGGCGCTGGCATCGGCACGTGCCGAGAAGCAGGACGTGCTTGACGGGATGGCCTCGGAGATCGCCACGCTCCAGCGTCAATACAGCGAGCACGTCACGCGGCTTCGCCAGACGGTGGGCGCCTCGCGCGAGTTCTACGCCAGTCGCACCGAGCGGCTCCTCGACGACGCCGGGCAGGCCCGCGCCGAGTTGAAGGACGTCCAGGACGCGCGGACGAAGCTGGCCGACCAGCTACGCGAGACCAAGGCCGAACTGGCACGCATGACCAACCGCCACCAGCTTGCGGTGAGCAACGTCCAGCAGCGCGAGGAAACCATCGACGAGCTGAAGCGACGCATCGATTCGCTGCAGACGCAGTTGCTGGAAGGCGGAACGGCGGGCGGCGAGGCCGGCGTCACCCCCGTCGACGAGCTCCGCCCCCCCATCGTAAGCCCGACCGGTGGGCCCGAACGGATGGCCGAGATGGTCCCCGAGCTGGCAGGCCGCGAGGTCAACGGCACCGTCACGGGCGTCCGCGACGACATGATCAGCGTCGACGTCGGTCGCACGCACGGCGTCAAGCCGGGCATGCGGATGGTGGTCATGCGCGGCTCTCAACTGGTGGGCTTCCTGTCGGTGGAGTACGTCGAGACGACCGAGTCGGCCGGCGTGGTCACCCGCATGCAGCGCGAGCCCCAGCGCGGCGACGCGGTGCGCTATCCAGTGCCAGCGACGATCGACTGAACCGGAGCTACGCCAATGAGCCAGGCGTCTACACAAGAACAGTCCGGACCGGTTATTCCGGTCAAGCCCGCCCCCAATGTCTACACGGTGCTGCTGATCATCAGCGTCCTGGCGTTGTGCGTGGGGATCGGCGTGGTCCTCTGGCGGATGACCGGCTCGCTCCCGGACGGGTTTGGAGTCCCGCTGAAGGACGTGTTCCAGCCCGGAACGCCCACGCCGGGAACGTAGCGACGGGCACCGCAGCGGCGGCGTCGACAACATGATCTTCGATTCGGTATTAGGCCTGTTCTCGATGGACATGGGCATTGATCTGGGTACGTGCAATACCCTCGTCTGTGTCCGGGGTCAGGGCATCGTGCTCGACGAGCCCTCCGTCGTCGCCGTCAAGCGCGGAACCAACCGTGTCCTCCGCCTGCGCGACGGAAACGCCGTGGGGCTGGTCGCCAAGGAGATGCTGGGCAAGACCCCCGGGTCCATCAGCGCCATCCGGCCCATGAAGGACGGCGTCATCGCGGATTTCGACATCACCGAGGCGATGCTCAGCTACTTCATCCGCAAGGTCCACCGCCGCCGCACCCTCATCAAGCCCCGCGTGGTCATCGCCATCCCCTCCGGGATCACCGCCGTCGAGAAACGCGCCGTGCTCAACTCCGCCGAGCGCGCGGGCGCGCGCCGCGTGTACCTGGTCGACGAGCCGATGGCCTGCGGGATCGGCGCCGAGCTGCCTGTCAGCGACCCCACCGCATCGATGATCGTCGACATCGGCGGCGGGACCACCGAGGTGGCGATCATGTCGCTGGCCGACATCTCCGTCTGCGAGTCCATCCGCGTCGCAGGAGACGACATGGACGAGGCCATCGCCGCCCACATGAAGCGCACCTACAACCTGATGATCGGCGAGCAGACCGCCGAGAAGATCAAGATCGGGATCGGCTCGGCCGCTCCGCAGGATGAAGACCAGACCCTGGAGGTCCGCGGGCGAGACATGATCTCCGGGCTTCCGCGGAAAACCGTCATCTCCGCCGAGGAGGTCCGCGAGGCCCTGAAGGAGCCGGTCGGCGCCATCATCGACTGCGTCACGCGGACGCTGGAGATGGCCGAGCCGGAGCTCGCCGCCGACCTGGTGGACAACGGCATCACGCTGGCAGGCGGCGGGGCGCTGCTGCGGGGCCTGGACACCGTCCTGGCCAACGCCACCGGGCTGACCGTCCGCGTCGCGCCCGACCCCATGACCTGCGTCGCCCGCGGAACGGCCGTCTACCTGGAGAACATCGAGGTCTGGAAGGACACGATGGAATCCGGCGAGGACCAGTTCTGATCGCG
>JBMCUM010000223.1:0-3353 GCA_048622595.1 Planctomycetota bacterium
GACTGCGGGCAGACGTTCATCGCCCGGCGCGTCCGCCGCGACGTGTACTGCCGCGTCTGCGGGCCCGAGATGAGCTGGGACGTGTTCCGCGCCCCGGCCACCGCCGCGGGACGCGCCGCGCTGGGGCATCTGCGCGGCGATGCCGGCGACGGTTGAGCCGAGCCGCCCGCGCGGGCCAATCGCGGGCCGGCGCCGCTGCGCGCGGTGTCCGCGGCTGAGGCGCCCCGGCTTGCGGAGCCCCTCACGCCGGATTACGCTCTAGGGCGTTCCGTCGCGGGCGTCGCGGCGGGTTTCGGGCGAACCTGAGGAGCGCCAGGGATGATTGACAACGCATTCGACCTGTCGGGCAGGGTGGCCTTCGTCACCGGAGCGGGACAGGGGCTGGGGCGCGAGTTCGCCCGCTCCCTCGCCGGCGCCGGCGCCCACGTGGTCATCGCGGAGCTCAACCCGGAGACGGGCTCGGCCGCGGCCGAGGAGATCGAGGCGACCGGGCGCAACGCCCGGGCCGTGACGACCGACGTGACCGACTACGACAGCGTCCAGCAGGCCGTCGCCCAGGCGGTCGACGCCTTCGGGCGGATCGACGTGCTGGTCAACAACGCGGGCATCACCATCTGGGGCGAGGCCGAGTCCGCCCCGCTGGACGACTGGCGCAAGGTCGTGGACGTGAACTATCACGGCGTCTACCACTGCTGCCGCGCCGTCGGGCAGGTCATGATCGACGGGACGGGCGGGTCGATCATCAACATCGCCTCGATGTCCGGCGTCATCGTCAACGTCCCGCAGGCGCAGGCGTCGTACAACTCGACGAAGGCGGCCGTGATCCACCTGACCAAGTCGCTGGCCGTCGAGTGGGCGCCGCACGGGGTCCGCGTCAACGCCGTCTCGCCCGGGTTCATGGACACGCCGATGGCCCGTCCGTTCTTCGACTCGCCCGAGTACGGCGGGGTGTGGATGCAACGGGTTCCGATGGGCCGGCCAGGTAGACCCGAGGAGCTGGCCCCGCTGGTGGTGTTCCTCGCCGGCGATGGCTCGAGCTACATGACCGGGGCGAACGTCGTCGTGGACGGGGGCTATACCTGCGAGTGACCCGTCGGGCCGGCGCACGCGGCGGTCGATATGCTATGCTTCCCGCCGTTGCGTCCCGACCGGACCGCAAACCAACTGCCGCGATTAGGAACTGAGAATGGCCAAGATTACCTTCCTCGGCGCCGGAAGCGCCGTATTCGCCAAGAACATCCTGGGCGACGCGATGCTCGCCGAGCCCCTCCGGGACGCCGAGATCGCCCTGTACGACATCGACGCCGAGCGTCTGGAGGACTCGCGGACGATCCTTGCCCACCTCAACCGCAACATCAACGAGGACCGGGCGACGATTACCGCGCATTGCGGCCCGGAGCAGCGCGGCGAGGCGCTGAGGGGGGCGGACTACGTGGTCAACGCCATTCAGGTCGGCGGCTACGACCCGGGAACGGTTCGTGATTTCGAGATTCCGAAGAAGTACGGGCTGCGGCAGACGATCGGGGACACGCTGGGGATCGGGGGGATTTTCCGGGCGCTGCGGACGATTCCCGTCATGCAGGACTTCGCCCGTGACATCGAACGCCTCTGCCCGGACGCCTGGCTGTTGAACTACACGAATCCGATGTCCATGGTGACCGGCGCGGTGCTGGCGGGTACGGACGTGCGGGCGGTGGGACTGTGTCACAGCGTCCAGAGCTGCGCTGCGGGGTTGTTGCGGATGCTGGGGATGGACGAGGCGGTCGGGAAGCTCCAGTGGAAAATCGCCGGCATCAATCATCAGGGCTGGCTGCTGGAGATCACCGACGGCGGGCGGGACCTGTACCCGCGGATCAAGCGCCGCGCCGCCGAGCTGGTCGCCGAGGTCCGCCGCCGCGGGGTCAAGGAGGTCCTCGCCGAGTCCGACCGGAAGATGAAGGAGGACGGCTCGACCCTCCCCGAGCGCCACGTGGTGGGCGACATGGTACGCCTGGAGGTGATGCGCCACTTCGGGTACTACGTCACGGAAAGCTCGGAGCACACGGCCGAGTACGTCCCGTGGTTCATCAAGTCGTCTCGCCCGGAGCTGATCGAGGAATTCAACATCCCGCTGGACGAGTACCCGCGCCGGTGCGAGCGGCTGATGCGGCGCTGGGCCGAGCGGCGCGAGGAGCTGCTCAACGACCAGTTGACGCACCATCGCACGCACGAGTACGGCTCGCGGATCATGGAGGCGATGGAGACCGACGAGCCGTTCCGCTTCGGCGGGAACGTGCTCAACACGGGGCTGATCGACAACCTGCCCGCGGGGGCGTGCGTGGAGGTGGCCTGCCTGGCCGACCGCAACGGCGTGACGCCCACGCACGCCGGCCCGCTTCCGGAGCAGTGCGCCGCGGTCAACCGCACGAACGTCAACGTGCACCTGCTGACCGTGGAGGCGGCGCTGAGGCGCAAGCGGGACGCGATCTACCAGGCGGCGATGATGGACCCGCACACGGCGGCGGAGCTGACGCTGGACCGGATCCGCGACCTGTGCGACGACCTGCTGGAAGCCCACGCCGACCTGTTGCCGACGTACGCCTGAGCGGCGAGGGCCCGCTGCGACGAATGAAGCCCGCGACGGCGACCGTCGCGGGCTTCCTTCATGTCGCGACGTTGCCGCCGACCTACTTTCCGGGCTCGCAGGCCTCCTTGGCGGCCTTGGAGATGCGGAACTTCAGGACGGTCTTGGCGGGGATCTGGATGGGCTCGCCGGTCATGGGGTTGCGCCCGGTCCGCGCCTTGCGATGGACGAGCACGAGCTTGCCCAGACCGGGGATCTTGAAGCCCGGATCGGCGTTTTCGTACGCAAGCTGCACCAGCTCGTTGACGACGTTCTTGACGTCCTTGCGCGCCATGTTGCAGCGCTCGGCCAGCTCGCTCATGATCTGCGTCTGCGTCATCGGCTTCTTCGTTGCGGCCATGTTCGTGCTCCTTCCCTGAAGGACTCAGCAACCGACGGCTCCATGGACACGCCGGGTGTTGCAGGGGTGCTCCGTACCCTCGCCTGCCCGACGGTCCCGGGCCACGCGGCCCGATGTGCCGCCGGTATCGTGCGCCGCGCCGGAGGTCAAATCAAGCGAAATGTAGAGAAAACCCGCACCAGCCGGGCTCGTCTCGCCGGTTGTGGCGTCGGCGCGACATGATATAGTAGGATGCTCGCGTCGCGACGCCGACCGCGGCGCCGCCGGAGAGGTGCCGGAGTGGCTGATCGGGCGGCATTGGAAATGCCGTGTGCCCTTTAGGGTACCGCGGGTTCGAATCCCGCCCTCTCCGTTGAAAAAGGCCGTCCCCGTGAGAGGGGCGGCCTTTTG
>JBMCUM010000224.1:0-3341 GCA_048622595.1 Planctomycetota bacterium
GTTGCATCGTCCGCCTCCTCTCTCAATGCGGCTCAAACACCCATGGCCTCAGTGAGCTCGCCCGCGCACTCCGCTGGGCGAACTGCGTCGCATTATACCGCCCAACCCCACTTTGTCAAGGGGTTTGCGAGGACATCGCGCCGGAGGGCTTCCCCATACAATGCCTGGTGAAGCGGCAGCGTCGCCACGAGCGCTGTGGTTGTTTCATGGAGGGGATACTGTCAACAGCTTCTGCCGGTCCTTGCCGTGTGTGGCGTACTCCTCGGCCGGTGTGGCCGTGCCGTCCGTGCGGACCTCCGCTTCGCTCCGCCCGGCGACGGCAGTAAGAGTCGTAGCACCACTTTTGCCGCGAGGCCGTCGTCGCAGTGGACATCGAGCAGCACGGCGGCAGCGCCCCTGGGCGCGTAATCGGACCAGGGGGATCGTGTTCTGACGTTGTGGTGCGTCGCCGGGGGGGGCGGACGCTTCGCCGCTGCTTGCCGCGTTACTTCGCCGTCTCGACGACGAACGGCTCCGAAGCGTAGACGTTCATCTCCCACCCGCCGTCGATGCGCAGGATGGAGTAGGCCTGGCGGCCGGCGCGCATCAGCTTCCACACGTGGACCTGGTTGTCCACCCTCTCGAACGCCGCGGCGCCGGTCAGGCGGATCCGCTCCGGGCCGATGTGCGTGACGCGCGTGACGCCCTCGGCATCGACGCGCAAGCGGCCTTCGGATTCGACCGTCATGCCCTTCAGCGCCTCGCGGGCGAGCACGGCCCAGTCGCCGCGGGCGCCGGCGTAGGGACCGACGTAGTCCTTGAGCACCACCGCGCATTGTCCGTGGCGCACCTCCGGGTTGATGACCCCGGTGATCGCGTCGACGCCCTCGTGGCGGCGCGGGCGGGCCTCGTGCAGCGAGCGCAGCCCGCTGGTTGCCACGTCCACCACGAACCGGTCGTTCTCGTAGATCGTGTGACCCCACCAGCGATTGCGCGCTACGTCGGAGCCGCGCTCGCGATCGAGCTCGCGGATGATGCGCTCCAGGGCGCCGGTGTAGGCCGGCCCGGCCGCGGTCGCCCCGTCGAACAGCACCACGCTGGTCACCGACTCCGGCGCGTTCCAGCGCGCGAGCACCGCCTCGCCGTCGGACGTGGTCACCAGGGGCGTCACGTCGCCGGCGATGGTGGCGTGGACGCGCGTCTCGGCGTCCTCGACCGCCTTGCCGGCGCCGGCCGTTCGCAAGGCCTTCAGCTTCGGGGCGACGCGCCGCGTCCGGTCGCGCCCGCGGCGGTCCTTGTACGCCTCCTCGACGCGGTCGGCGACGCGGACGTCGACGGCGTCCTCCCACAGTAGCGGCTGGTCGATCCGTTCCCGCGCGAGCATGGGAAACTGCACGTTGTCGCTGGTGACGTCGCCCCAGACGACCAGCAGCCCGCCGTCCTTCTCGCGCAGCCAGCGGTTTACCTTGCGGACCAGCGGGGCGGTGACCCCGTCGCGGCAGGCGCGCAGCAGGATCGTGTCGTACCCCGCCAGGTCCGCCCGGGCGACCGTGTCGTACGTCGGGGCCATGTCGTACCCGCCCACCACCGCGATCGCCGGGATCGGGAAGTGCGCCCCGTCGGCGTAGTAGGGGTAGTCCCTGCCCAGGATGATGAGCGTGGACCGGCGGCGGGTGTCCGGCTTGGGAAGGGACGACAGGACGCGCGTGGTGTCCGTGTTGAAGATGTTCATGTAGCTGATGCCGGTCATCAGCGTCTCGCGGGTCGACGCCTTGGCCTCGGCGAGGGCTTCTTCGAGCGGGTCGGCCTCGTCCTCCAGCGTCAGTCCGCCCGGCCCGTCGTCGTCCGCCCCGTCGTCGCCGAGCATATGCTCGGTTGTCCCGGACTGTCCGCCGGCGGCCTCGTGCTGCTCGACCGCCAGCTTGCCCTCGATCTTCCGCCAGTATGCGGGATCGTCCATCATGCACGCGACGGCCTGTTCGGCCTGGTCCGACCACGGCTTGAGGGTGAAGGCGCCCATGCCCTTCCCGCCTGCCTTCCGGTCCGAGGCCTTGCCCATCCCGATGCGGTCGAAGAAGCCCGGCTCGGTCCCGGTCGCCCAAAGCGCCAGTGCCGAGCGGGTCCCCATGTAGTCCCGCAACCGCCAGGGTCCGTCGGGGAACTCGGTGTCGGCGTAGAGGGTGTTTCCGTTGATGACGTTGGGCTTCCACCAGCCCATCCAGGTGATGGTGTTGATCGGCTCGCCCGGGTTGATCACGCGGTTGACCGCGCCGACGGTCCCGTCGCGGAAGAAGTTCCCGTAGTGGTACATCCAGTTGTAGTCCCCGTCGGCGTCGAGCACGTCGAACGCGTCGCGGGTAGCGCGCCGCATGTACGACAAGCTCTGGGGGAAGATCCGCAGGTCCGGATACTTCCGCTGGGCCGTCAGGCGGAACATGTGCACCACCCAGTTGGAGGCGACCCCGCCGAACCGGGCGTTGTACCACACGTAAGCGCGGCGCAGCTCCTCGGGAAGCGCCGCGGCCAGGTCCCCGCCCCCGCCGCGGTGGGTCAGCGGCAGCAGGTCGGACCGGCCCGCCTCCAGGAGCATCGCGCGGACCCGCACCGGATGGTAGCCCGTGCCCAGCGAGCCCGGCTCGTCGAACAGGGCGATGTAGTACAGGTAGGGCAGCTTGTCTTCCCACTTCTCCAGCGGGGCGAGGACACTGTCCAGCAGATAGGTATTGCGGGCAGCGGCGCTGCGGTTGTAGGCGTTGAGCACCATGCCGGCGGGCATGTTGGCCGGTCTGGTCTTGGCGCCGAAGCGATAGCCCGCCTCCACCAGGCGCCGGGCGGCGTCCGGGTCGTTCGGCATCCGCCCCAGCCAGACCTGGAATCCGCGCGGCGTGTCGCCGCCCTCGGTGTGCTCGCGCTCGGCGAGGTTGAGGCGGACCCGGGGGGGCGTGTCGCGGCCTTCGGCGCGGCAGAGCGCGTCGGTCAGCGCCATGCGGAGCCATTCGTCCTCGGTGCGGTCCCGCGCCTCCCGCAGTCGCTCGGCATCGGCGGGCGCGGCAATGCGGCTGAGGATGTCGGCCGCCTCCAGGCGCAGCACCCAGTACGGCGAATCCAGGGCGGCCAGGCACATGGCGCGGACCTCGGGCATGTCGCGCCGCTCCATCTGCCGCAGGGCGCGGGCGCGGATGTACTCGTTGGGGTGCTGCGCGGCGCACCAGGGCAGGACCTCCGCGGACAGGTCCGCGTCGTCCAGGCGCTGGACGAGGCGCAGCCCCGCCAGGTTGATCACCAGCTCGTCGTCGTATCGCATCGCCCGCGCCAGGGCGGCGCGGTCGTCGCCGATGATGCGGTAGGCGGCCGAGCTGATC
>JBMCUM010000225.1:0-3338 GCA_048622595.1 Planctomycetota bacterium
TGTACCGCGGGCAGCACCGCCCGTATGGGTCTCGCCCGCGCTACGGATAAAGGCCACATCGCAAATGGGTCCTCGCCTCAGCCGCTCGACAGCGCGTCCGCCGCCGCACGGTACCGTCCCGGCGCGACCGCCTCCGGGCGCGCGTCCGGGTCGATTCCGGCGACCTCCAGCGCCGCGGCGACCGCGCCGGCGTCCAGGTCCGCCCCGCAGCGTTTCGCCAGCGAGCCGATGCGCTTGCGCCGCTGGGCGAACGCCGTCGCCACCAGGCGACGCAGCACGTCCAGGTCGCGCGGCGCGTCGCGTTCATCGTAGTCGATCCGCAGCATGCGGCTGGCGACTTTGGGGCGAGGCCAGAACGCCTCGGGCGGGACCGCCGGACCCGAGCTGACCCGTCCCAGCAGCGCCACCGCCACGGTGACGGGCCCGTAGGCGCCGCAGCCCGGCGCGGCCGCCAGGCGGTCGGCGACCTCCTGCTGGACCGTGAACGTCAGGCGATCGAAGGCGCACGGCGTCCGCGCCCTGCCGCGACGGGTCCGCCACGTCACGGCCAGCGCCTCGGCCACCAGGGGCGTGGCGACGTTGTAGGGCAGGTTGGACACGAGCGAGGCCCGCGGTCCGGTCGCGTCGAGGACGTCGTCGGCGATTTCGTGCTTACCGGCCAGCACGTCACGCTGCAGCAGCGTGAGGCGCCTGGCATCGGCGAGGCGTCGGCGGAGCAGTCCGGCCAGGCGGGGGTCCGCCTCGACGGCGACGACGCGCCCGCCCTCGTCGGCGCAGCGAGCCAGCAGCTCCTCGGTCAGCGAACCGGTCGCGGCGCCGACCTCCAGGACGGTCCGCCCGCTCAGAGGACCGGCCAGGTCCAGCAGCTTGCCCATCAGGTTCCGGTCGATCAGGAAGTTCTGCCCCAGACGCCGGCGCGGCGCCAACCCGGCCGAATCCAGCAACCCGCGTATCTCCGAGAGCGTCTGCATGATGCGAGCATATCGCGCCGCGTCCCTGCGGGCGAGGAAGCCGGCCAATCGCCGGCGCCCGTCCGGCAGCGTCGTGAGGCGGTCGGCGGGCGATGCGGACGACGACTCGGACGGGTCGGGACACGCTCGCTTGCCGCGTCGCCGCCGGCGAACGCGCTCGACAAGCCCGCCGCGGCGCGGCATGATGGCGGCGCGGTCCGGGTGCGGGCTCGCCGCCATGAAGATCGAGCTGTTCAAGACATTCTGCGACCTGGTGGAGACGGGCAGCTTCTCCAAGGCCGCCGAGGCAAACTGCATCTCGCAGTCGGCGGTTTCCCAGCAGCTCGCCAAGCTGGAGCGGGACTTCGGCGTCCAGTTGATCAACCGCGGGGGCGGGCTGGTCGCGTGTACCGACGCCGGTAAGGCGTTCTACGCCGGCGCGCTGGAGATCCTCCGCCGCTACGAACAGCTCACCGGGCAGGTCCGCTCGGTCGCCGAGGCCGTCCGGGGCGTCCTCCGCGTGGGGACCATCTACTCGGTGGGCTTCTACCTCCTGGAGCCCTACATCCGCCGGTTCGTCCAGGACTACCCCGAGGTGGAACTGCACGTGGAGTACACGCAGTGGAACCGGATCTACGCGGCCTTGCGGGGCGGACAGATGAACCTGGGCGTGGTCGCCGAGCCCGAGGCGCACCACGCGGTCCAGATGCTTCCCCTGGCGAGCGAGCCGCTGGTGGTGGTCTGCTCGCCGGACCACCGTCTGGCGCGGCGCAAGCGGATCTGCGCCGAGGAGCTGGACGGCGAGCGGTTCGTCGCCTTCGAGCGGAACATCCCCACACGCCGCCGCATCGACCGCCTGCTGAAAGATGCCGGCGTCGGCGTGCACATCGCCCTGGAGTTTGATAATGTCGAGACGCTCAAGCGCGCCGTCGAGGTCAACGCGGGGCTGAGCATCCTGCCCGAGGGCAACGTCCTCCGCGAGGAGCGCTTCGGGCTGCTGCGGTACGCGAAGTTCCGCGACGGGGCGCTCTGGGTTCGCTGCCTGAGCGTCGTCCGCGCCCGCGGGCGGATGCCGAGCCCGGCGGAGCAGAAGTTCCTGGCCCTGCTCAGCGCGGACGCGGAGTCGGCGAAGTAGCGCGCCCCTCGACCGGGCGCGCGGGATCCGTACGCCGCCGCGGTGCCTCGGCGGCGCGGGGGGCATACGTAGCGGTAGCCGCCATACTGCGGCGGCTGGAACATACGCGAAAAAATCGAACCGAGAACCCAAGGAGCCAAACGATGTCGAAGATCAAAGGACCGGCCATCTTCCTGGCACAGTTCCTCCGTGACGAGCCGCCTTTCGACACCCTCGAAAACATCACCAGGTGGGCCGCCTCCCTCGGGTACAAGGGCGTCCAGATCCCGAGCTGGGAGCCCGGCTGCATCGACCTCGACCAGGCCGCCGAAAGCAAAAGCTACTGCGAAGACTTCAAGGGCACCCTCGCCGACGCCGGCGTGGAAGTCACCGAGCTGGCCGCCCACCTCCAGGGACAGTGCGTCGCGATGCATCCCGCCTACGCCGAGGCCTTCGCCGGCTTCTACCCCGAGGGGCTCGACCGCCACGCCGCAAGCAAGTGGGCGACCGACCAAGTCACCAAGACCATCGACGCCTCGGCCAACCTGGGGCTCTCGGCGGTGGCGCTGTTTCCCGGCGCGCTGCTCTGGCCGTTCATGTACCCCTGGCCCCAGCGCCCCGCGGGCATCGTCGAGGAGGGCTTCGCCGAGCTCGCAAGGCGGTGGAAGCCGTTGCTGGACCACGCGGCCGACAAGGGCATCACGCTGGCCTACGAGCTGCATCCCGGCGAGGACCTCCACGACGGGCTGACCTTCGAAATGTTCCTGGAGCAGGTGGACAACAGTCCGGCCGCGGCGATCAACTACGACCCCAGCCACTTCGTCCTGCAGGCGCTGGACTATGTGGAGTTCATCAAGATCTACGGCGAGCGGATCACGGCCTTCCACGTCAAGGACGCCGAGCTGCGCCCCAACGGGCGCGTGGGCGTCTACGGCGGCTACCAGCCCTGGGCCAAGCGGGCCGGGCGCTTCCGCTCCCTCGGCGACGGGCAGGTGGACTTCTCCCGGGTCTTCACCGCGATGACGGAGATCGGATACCGCTCCTGGGCGGTGCTGGAGTGGGAGTGCTGCGTCAAGGCGCCGGAGCAGGGCGCCGCCGAAGGCGCGCCGTTCATCGCCAAGCACCTGATCGAGGCGGCCGAGGTCGCATTCGACGACTTCGCCGGCGGCGACGCCGACGCCGACGCCAACCGCAGGATGCTCGGGCTGGACTGACCGGGCGAGCAAGTAGGGCGTGCACGCGTTGTTTGCGTGCACGCGAAAGACAGGCATCGC
>JBMCUM010000226.1:0-3287 GCA_048622595.1 Planctomycetota bacterium
CCGTTGTACGGCCCGAACGACGCCAGATGCCACTTGCCGATGTAGCCGACCTCGTACCCGGCGTCGCGCAGACGATGGGCGATCGTCGTCTCGTCGGTCGGAAGCATGCGGTGGTTCGTGTGGCAGCCGATTTCCGTGGGGTACTTGCCCGTCTGGATCGCCGCACGCGCCGGTCCGCAGACCGGCTGGCACGTGAACGCCAGGTCGAACCGCGCGCCTTCGGCGGCCATGCGGTCCAGATTCGGCGTCACCTCCATGGGCTGACCGTAGCACCCGCAGGTGTCCCAACGCTGCTGGTCGGTGAAGAATACGAGGATATTCGGTTGCCGGCTCATGCGATTCTCCGTGGCGGTGGATGCTAAGCAGTGTTACTATCGGGAGCAAGGTATATTGAACAGCTCCAGAGCGAGACGACGCCTTTCCGCAGCTTGCCAGCGTCTGCGGATGTTCAAGGTACCCCGCTACCCTTGGTAAGTAAGTACATAGCGATTGCCCAACGGGCCGAAGGCCCGGCAGGTTGCCGGTCGGGGGCGCAGGCGAAGCCAAGACCCCGGAACAGGCCAAACCGATCTCGCCCCGACGGGGCGAGTGGAGCGCTTCGCTTTTCCTGCCGGCCCCCATACGGGCCTTCGGCCATACGGCCGCCCGTCTGGGCGCTGCGCTTCGGCCTCGGGCCGCACCACGCCTCCCCAGCCGTTCGCCGCTGCGCCGCACCCGCATCCCCGCCTCCGGAACCATCGGCTGAATACCACAAGATTTACCTAACACCGCTTAGCGAGTGTGCCGGTCTACGTCAACCGAGGGGGGCGGGCGATTGCCGTCCGAGGCGGCGCGCCGGGCGGGCGCATCGGCGAGCGGGCCCGGTGAGGCGCTGCGCCGGGGTTTTTGCTTGCGAAAATCGCGCGGAATCCCAAAATCAGTGGGGTAAATCCTTGCGATGATCCGATAGCGTCACTAGAGTACGGACACTCTGCAGGCCGCAGGGCTGCGGCGGGAAAGCGCAATGGCCAGGTCACGGACGGTAAAGACGCTTACGGCACTTGTAGTCTCGATGACGGTCGGCACCTTTGTCCTTCTGGCGCTGGAGACGGCGCCGATCCTTCCACGGAGCCCGGAACTTGCCGCTCGCGCGGGCGAGGGGGCTCTTTCGCGCGTGCTGGAGACGGACGCGGAATTGCAGCGGGACCGGTGGCAGCGGATCGTCATCCACACGTCGCGCGAGGGGCAGCGCATCGCCGCTCGCTGCCATTTCGTCGTCGGCGACGGTCGGGTCGTGGCGCGCCGGGCGTGGCGGGAGCAGTCGCGCCCGCAGCACGTGGCGCGTCGCGGCGGCTACGACTACAACGCCGACAGCATCGGCATCTGCCTCCAGGGTGACTATACCCGCGACGAAGGCGTCTCCGCCGCGGACCGCAAGGCCCTGACGCGCCTGGTCCGCGCCGTGCAGCGGCGATGCGGGATCGATCGCAGCCTGGTGTACTATCATTACAGCTTCACCGGCCGGCATCGCCCGGCGCGGTCTTTCGCCGAGGCCGTCGAGCCCGAACTGCTGACGATCGGCGGGTGACGCTCACGTAATCAGCATGGCGTCGCCGTAGGAGTAGAAGCGGTAGCCCCCGCGCTGCGCCTCGGCGTAGGCGTCGAGGATCATGTCCACGCCCCTGGTTCGCCCCGGGTCGCAGAACGCCGCCACCAGCATCAGCAGCGTGCTGCGCGGCAGATGAAAGTTCGTCAGCAGGGCGTCGACGACGCGGAACTCGGCCGGCGGGTAGAGGAACAGATCCGTCCAGCCGCTGCCCGGGCGGATCTCGCCACGGCGGGCCGCGACCGACTCCAGCACGCGGACCGAGGTGGTGCCCACGGCGACGACGCGGCGGGCGTCGCGGCGGGCTGCGGCGACGGCGTCGGCTGCCGCGGGGGGCAGCTCGTACCACTCGGCGTGCATCGGATGGGCGTCGAGGCGGTCGGTTTTGACCGGCGCGAAAGTGCCCAGGCCCACGTGCAGCGTCAGGCGGGCGGTCCGCACGCCCGCCGCCGCCAGCCGGTCCAGCAACTCGTCGGTG
This sequence comes from Planctomycetota bacterium, assembly GCA_048622595.1. Classification (GTDB taxonomy): domain Bacteria; phylum Planctomycetota; class Phycisphaerae; order SM23-33; family SM23-33; genus JAGXKT01. Next base: position 2,064 of record JBMCUM010000226.1, read on the forward strand.
AAGTGCAGTCCGGCCGTCGGCGCCGCCACCGCGCCGGGGCGGTCCGCGTAGACGGTCTGGTACTGTCGGCGGTCGTGGGCGTCACGGTCGCCCCCCTCGCGGCGGATGTACGGGGGCAGGGGGGTGGTGCCGAGACGGTCCAGGAGCTGCTCGGCCGGGGCGGGCGGGCCCACCTCCACGACGTACCGCCCGTCGTCGAGTGCCTCGGCCAGGCGCATCCGCACGCTCGGGTCCGCGTCGAAGCCCAGCGTTTCGCCGGTCCGGCAGCGGCCGGCGCCGCGGAGCAGGACCTCCCAGCGCCCCGGGGCGACGACGTGGAGGAACAACCCCTCGATGCGTCCGCCCGTGCGGCGGCTTACGACGAACCGGGCCGGGACCACCCGCGTATCGTTCAGCACCAGCAAGTCGCCGGATCGCAGCAGACCGGGCAGCTCGCCGAAGACGTGGTGGGCGACGCGTCCGTCGGCGCGATGCAGGCACATCAGGCGCGCCGCGTCACGCCGCTGGAGGGGGTGCTGAGCGATCCGCGCGGGGTCCAGCGGATAGTCGAAGTCCTGCGTGGTCAAGGTCATGGCGTCTGTGCCCGCCGCGCGGCTGGGGGAACTGCTCACACGCGCCCCCAGGCCGCTGCCGTGGCCAAGTCGTTTGTTGCAAATGGCTTATGCATTTGTTGCACTGTCCGTCCACCGGTTATCAACATGTCGGCGGCGGCATTTCCGCCCTGACAACACCCTTGCAGGGGGATGCTGCATGGCGATGCCGCAGGCAGGCCGGACACTGTGCTGCGCTATTCCGGTGCGTCGCGCTTGCCGACGACGGCGATCTTCAGCCGGTCGGCCAGGTCCAGCGTGGCGGGCTTGTCCACGATGAGGGTGCGCCCCGCCTCGAGCACGAGGCAGGCGCACTTTGCGTTCTTGAGGTTCCGCAGGGTTCCGGGTCCGACCGTGGGCACGTCGAAACGCATGTCCTGCTTGGGGCGGGCGACCTTGACCAGGGTCCAGCCCCCCACGCGGCAGACGCGTCCGGCCCGACGGATCATCGCGTCGGTTCCCTCCATGGCCTCGACGGCGACGATGTCGCACTCCTTGACGGCGATGGACTGACCGATGTCCAGTCCCGCGCTGGCGCGGGCGATGCGCCAGCCGAATTCCACGTCCTGCTCGGCGCCGCGCGGGATCGGCGTCTGCGTCATCAGCCCTTCGTCGGCCAGGTGCTCTTCGCAGT
>JBMCUM010000227.1:0-3268 GCA_048622595.1 Planctomycetota bacterium
TGGCTCATGAACCCGCCCCCGACGGCGTTCAGGTCCGCCATCAGGTCGCGGATGACCAGGTACATCGCCAGCGACTGGTTGAATCGCTCGCCGTCGGCCTCGTCGCGCAGCTCCAGGCGCTCGCCCACGTGGCGGTCCACCCACCCGCGGAGCTTGTTCAACTCCCCGGCGTCATAGGCGCCCTTGTTGAGCATGTCGGCCAGGAGCTTCATGTCCAGGCGCGTGATCTCCACACCGAACGTCCGCCGCGTGGGCAGCACGTGTCCCAGGGCGGTCTCCATGCCCATCGAGTCGTGCCCGAAGACCACGATGCGCCGCCCCTTGAGCCCGGCGTAGGTCAGCGCCGCGTAGCACCAGTCGACAAGCGCCTCGGCCGTGGCGTCGGTCATCTTCGGGGTCTGTCCCGTGTCCGGCCAGGTGCCCACGTTCAGCGCCGCGAGCTTGCCCATCTGCGCCAGCGCGCCGTTCAGCGCGTGGGCGTAGACCACGCCGGGCTTGGGCCCGCTGTTTCCGCATGTGATGTTGACCGGCAGGTCGTCGGGGAAGTGGCTCAGCAGCGAGATGATGGTCAACTGCGGGAAGGCCCACGTGTCCGGGGCGCAGATGACGGCGTCGACGCCGGCGTCTTTGAACTGGCGCGCGACGATGTCGGCCTGGGGCTCGCCGTCGATGAGCACGGGGGTCCAGACGACCTCGACCGGCTCGCCCGAGGGCATCGTGACGCGGTCGGCGACGGTCTCGGCGACCATCTCGACGATGTTGACGCACCGCTGGCGCGACGCGTCGTCGACGCGCGGGTCGCTGGCCGCGCATACGCCGAAGGTCACGGGCCTGGGTTCGGACTTGCGACTGGCGGGAAGACGCTTGGCTTTGGCCATGATCGGACTCCTGTTCGTTTTCCCAGCGGCGAGACCGCCGGGCAGCGCGACCATCTTACAAGCGCCCCCGCCGCGGCCGCAACAGGCGGCTTTTCCGCAAGAGCGGGGGCGGGTTACGCCGATTGGGTTGACACATAAACTGTGTACACGTATCCTGTGTCAAGGAGCGGTTCCATGAGCAAGAACGTCACGCTGGCGATCGACGAGCAAACGCTCGAGGCGGCGCGCCGGTACGCGCGGCGTCACCACACGTCCCTCAACGCCCTGGTCCGTCAGTTGCTGGCGCGGCACATCGCCGGAGACAGCGGAAACTGGGTGGACGACTGCATCGCATTGATGGACCGCGCCGGCGGACACTCCCGACGCAAGCGATGGCGCCGCGAGGACCTATACCGTGTCTGAGGCGAAGGTCTTTCTCGACACCAACGTGCTTGTGTACGGGATGGACAATTCCGCGCCGCGGAAGCGTGACACCGCCCGTGACCTGCTGCGCCGCGTCGGTCAGGCCAATCGGGGCGTGATCTCAACGCAGGTGCTGCAGGAGTGCTACGTGGCGGGGACCGGGAAGCTCGGTGTCGAGCCGGTTGTGATGAAGGGGATACTCGCGTCGCTGACGCATTTGGAAGTGGTTGTCGTTGATCCCGCACTGATTCAAGACGGAATCGATTGCGCAATCCTCAATCAACTGTCGTTTTGGGACGGGTTGATCGTCGCCGCGGCCGCCATCGCTGAGTGCCAGACGCTTTGGACGGAAGACCTCTCCGCCGGTCAGATGATCAACGGCGTTCGCGTCGAGAACCCGTTCACCTCGCGCGGCTGACGGGACGGTGGCGTCAGTCCGTGTTCAGCATTTCGTACACCGTGATCCACGGCGGTCGGGTCGGTGGCGTCGTCGGCCGGTCGGTTGGACGCGTTGCCGGTGCCGTTGCCGGGCGGGTCGCCGGGCGCGTCGCCGGTGCCGGCGTTGCCGGTCGGGAGGTTACCCTCAGCATGCCGGTTTCATCTCGCGTCAGATGCAGGTCCATCACGTGTCGCGCCAGCCCGCGGGCGATCATCGCCTCAATCACGTCGATGCGGCGGTCCGGACCGGCCTGCTGCTGACGGAGGATGCTTCGCCCGCCCAGCGCCGCCGGGTACCCGTACGTCCGCGCCAGCCGGGCGATCTCCGCCCAGCTGACCCAGATGTGCGTGATGCCGTCGTCGCGCAGTTTGCGTGCAATCCACGCGGGCGGCTTGTTTTCCTTGCGCGCCTCGCGGACCAGTTCGGCCAGCGGGTGGTCGTCGAAGGGCGTGGCGTAGACGGTATCGGGCGGGAAGTAAAACGCCGCCGCCTGACCTACCAGCAGGATGCGCGACCCTTCGGGCAGCTCGGCGGCGAAGCGGTAGGGGGGGCGCTCTGCGATCTGCGCTGCGGGGAACGGCGCGTCCACGCGCGTCGACGCGCTGTAGAGGAACGCGCCGCGCGCGCTGATGAGGTTGACGCCCGCGGCGCAGAGCAGGATGACCCCGGCCGGGGCGAGTCCCCACGGCGCGCCGGGCGGGCGCGTCGCGCCGCGTCGCAGCGGGTTGACCTGCGTCCGCGCCAGCCGCGCCAGCGCCCCCGCCGCCAGCAGACAGATCGGGACCATCACCGGCGTGACGAACCGCCAGGGCATTGCGTGGGTGAACGCGGTCCACACGCCCAACTGCACCACGCCGACGCCCACCAGGGACGCGTCCCACCCGTCGGGGGGCTTGCGGTCGGCGATCATGACCGCGACCGCCACGCCCGCGACGATCAGCACGATCGTCCCGAACATCTGGGAGCTGAGGAAGTGTCCCCAGAACATCTCGACGCGTCCGGGATACCCGCCGGGCGGGGGCTCCCACCCGGCCGGTTCGGGAACGGGCGGCTTGCGCGCGGGCCCGTGCCCGTCGATCCACCGCCGCTCGGACTGTTCGCTCCAGTGCGCCCCCCCGAACGTCCGCGTCATCAACGGGAACACCGGGTTGCGCGTGTAGGCGAAGTTGCGCACCAGCCACGGCGAGAAGACAGCGACCGTCAGTACGCCCGCCAGCGTCGTCGAGGCCAGCCGCCGGGGTCGGCGAACCGCCGCCAGGAGCATCACCGCCGCGACGGGCGCGACGACGAACCCCACGGCGAGGTACTTGGTGCAGCAGGCGGCGCCGAGCATCAGCCCGACGCAGGCGGCCGCTCGCCGCCGCACGGCACGGTCCGGGGGGCGCCGGTCGTCTGCGGGGGCGTCCGCTTGCAGCCAATGTCGCAGCCAGAGCAGCGCCACGGCGAGGTAGCACACGGCGGCAAGGTCCACCATCGCCAGCCAACTGAGGTACAGCAGCGCCGGGGTGGTGCCCAGCAGGGCGACGGCGAACCGCGCACGGGTGTCGTC
>JBMCUM010000228.1:0-3253 GCA_048622595.1 Planctomycetota bacterium
GCCCCCGCAGGCGCGGACGGCGGCGATTTCGCGTGCGGTTGCCGACGTGGTCGCGTCCCGTCCTGGCGCGTGGCAGGTGGCGGCGCTGCTGTCCGCGGACGTTCCGCGCCGCCGGGCGGGGTTGGCGTGTTCGCCCCGCCCGGCGGAGGCGGTCCGCCCGGGCGGGGGGCGCCGGCGAGTGGACGGGTTGCTGCTGGCGCCGCTGGCGCCCGAGCACCCGGATGCGTGGCGCTTCTACAACGTCGCGGCGCTGCGCTGCGCCGCGGAGCGGGTCCATCCCGGCGCGCCCGTGCTGCTGCGGACGCAGGTCTCCTCCGACCGTCTCGCCGCGGTGGCGCGGACGTTCCTGGAGGCGATCGGCTCCGGGCGGATTCTCGCGGTCAAGGCCGGTCGGGGCTACGACGTGCTGCTGGGCGGTCCGGAGTCGGCTCTGGCCGGCTCCCCGGCGGTGGTCTGGACCGGCCTGGAGGCGTTCTGCGCGTCCCATCCCGGCGTGCCGGTCCGTCTGGACGAGCCGGCGAGCTGGTCCATGAGACGTTGAAGTGCGGGGCTATGCGGCGTCGCTGTCGGACGCCTCGCCATCGCCCGCGGACTGCGCCCGCTCGGAGGGGCGCATGCCGCCGCGCAGCATCGCCAGCGGGTCTTCGAGCTTCTCCGCGGCCGAGGACATCCGCGCACGCGTCTCGGCGTCGAGGGCATCGGCCTCGGCCAAGCTCGACAGCCGCGCCTGCGTTCGCAGGATGCGTGCGATCAGGTCCACGCGCTGTTTCAGCGCCATCTCGCGTGCCCTGGGGCGTGTCAGCGTCGAGAGGGTCTTCACGAGCTTGGTGACGCCCCGACGGACGTGGGAGGCCTGTCGCAGGACGACCGCTTCCCGCAGCTCCGTCGAGACGGTCTCTAGGTCCGCCCATCCGGTCCCGCCGCAGAACCCGCAGCCCAGCAGGCCGAGCCCGTCGCAGTTGGCGCAGGCCCGTCCCGGCTCGAGCTCGCCGCGGCCCTTGCACTGGTCGCAGACGACGACCCCGCCGGAGCACATGTAGCATGGCCGGTGGGCGTATGCGCCGACGATGCCCGACAGGGCGCCCTCGCCGAGGGCGCCCCGGACCGCCTGGAGTAGTTGCCCGACCTTCATCCCGTGTGCGGCGCGGCGCAGTTCCTCGTACGCGCGTGCGATGTCCTGGCGCTGACGGCCTGCGACGGCCTGGCGGAGCTCCTCGACCGCGCGGGCGACGGAGTCCCCGGAACCGGTTCCGCCGGACGGTGCTCCGGGCCGGTCCTGCGGGACGGCGGCGTCAGCGGGTGAGGGGTTCTCAGCGGTAACGTCGGTCATGTTCGAGGTTTGCGGAGACATACGCCTGTCCTTCGCGGCGCGCTGGGCGCACGAAAACCTTGCTCGAGGGAAACACGCCGGGAGCGTGGATGCCGCCACGTCGGCCCCGGCGCCTGTCGGATATGACGTACGTATGAGTCTGCTGCGATTTTGGCGCGGAACCGACCGAAAGGCCAATTGTTCTACATGTATACTACCGCCGCCGCAGACCCCGTGCAAGGACAAACTGCCCGGGAAAAGATCGCCCGCGGCGGCGAATTCCGGGAACCGCACGCCGCCGCGAGCGTCGAACGTGCCGTGAGCTTGTATGCGCCCGCACCGGCGCAGTAGACTCAGCGCGTACGCATTCCGGGCGAACTGGGGAGTCCGCTGGCAGGCAGCAAGGCACAACCTCGCCCCCGCGAGGAGGGCACACGCGATGCGGGACGACGGCGCGCGCCGGCGACGCCGCGGCCTTCGCGCATTGCGACCACGGCATCCCTTGTCGTGCTGGCCTGCATCGCCGCAGTCGGGCGTGGCGAGGCCGAGCTGCGCATACCGCGCGCTGCCGTCCCGGGCGCCTCCCCTCGGACGCCGCTCGTCGCCGAAGGCGACCCCACCGCCGCCCAGGTCCTCGTGGTGACCGAAGAGGACTGGCCGGACTTCTTCGACAAAGCCGCCGAGATCATCGAGGCGGGCAACTACGAGCGGGCCATTCACATCCTTCAGGCGCTGGCCGATCGCGAGTCGAGCGGCTTCGTCGCCCGTAGCGACGGACGCTACGTCGGACTGGCGGCGCGGGCGGGCGAAGTCCTCGCCGGGATGCCCCCCGAAGGGCTCAAGCTCTACCGCGGGCTGTACGACGGAAAGGCCGGACACGTCTACCGGACCGCCCTGAAAACGGGCGGGGCGGGTCCGCTGCAGCGGATCGTGCACCAGTATCCGCATACGAGTTACGGTCCGCGGGCGCGAGACCGCCTGGGATTGATCCATTTCGACCAGGGGCGCTTCGCCGAGGCCGCGCGGAGCTGGGCCCTGCTGCTCGACGCAGGCCGCAGCCCCGTCGCCGAGCCCCTGCTGCTGGCGCGGATCGCCACGGCGCGCCACCTGGCCGGAGACCGCGACGCGGCGGTCGCGGCGTTGAAGCAGTTGCGGCAGAACTATCCCAGCGCGCGGGACCGCATCGCCGGGCGGGACGTCAATCTGGTCGCGTACGTCGAGCGGATGCACGAGCTGCCCGTCGCGACGCGGCGGCGCGTGCTGGATGGCTGGCCCGGGCTGGGCGGCGTGGCGGACGGACAGGCCGTCATGGAAGGGACCGAGGTCGCCCCGGCGCCCGGATGGTTGCACCCGCCGGACGCGACCGGCGCCGAGACGGTCCCGCTGCTTGCCGGCGAGACGCTGCTCATGCAGGCGCACAGCAGGCGGATGGCGCTTCTGGACCTGCGCGGCGGGCGGGTCGTCCTCGAGATCCGCCAGGACGGACGGCGCGTCCAGACAGAGCCCGCGGCGAATCTCATCCATCCGCTCGTGGTCGATGGAACGGTTGTCTATCGCACGGACCGGGCCGTCATCGCGCGCGACCTGCTCAGCGGCCGCCGCCTCTGGACGAACGACGACTTGCCGCTGTTCCGCTCCGTTGTGAACCAGTACCCGGCCGGCATGATGGGGGTCAGCGACCGCGGGAGCTACCACCTCACCAGCGGAGGCGGGCTGGTCTTCGTGCGCTGCGGGCTTGATCCGCCGGTGGCGCGCAGGCAGATCCGGCACTTCCGCGGAAGCAGCACACCCGTGCGCGAGCGGACCAGCACGCTGCGGGCGCTGCGCCTGAAGGACGGGCGGTCGGCGTGGCCGGCGCTGGGCGACGGGCGCGGCCCGGACGAGGTGGTGCGCAAGGGGGATTTCGTTTCCCCGGTGACGTATTCCAAGGGGCGGGGGTACCTC
>JBMCUM010000229.1:0-3234 GCA_048622595.1 Planctomycetota bacterium
GCCTGCATCACCGATACGAAGGCATCGCCTGCTTCGGCATCCTTGGCCGGCTTGTCCTCGGCAACGGCCGATCCGCCACATAAAACCTCTAGCCCCCGCCGAGCGGCCCGGAGGACCGGTGAATGCGTAGCCGGGGACTTCAGCCCCCGGAAGGCGCGGCGCCGTCATGCCGGGCCTGAAGCCGGAGCGTAGCGCCCAGACGGGCGGCCGTATGGCCGCAGGTCCGTATGGGGCCCGGCTAAAGACGGCCGGGCGGGCAATCGAGCGGACCGGCGCGCCAATCCACCGCAGCCCCCCCGCCGCCGGCGCAAAATAAAAGCCGTGCGCCCTGCGTCGAGCCATCGCTCCGGGGCTTACCCGAACGGACGACTCCGGCCAGGTTGCCCTCCGGCACACGCTGCAAGCGCGCTTATGGCTGCTTCCTTCCGGACCTGACCAGGTTCACGGCGCAGCGTTGCAGAGGACCCAACCATCGACGCCGCCGCCCGGGTAAGGGGACCCGTGGCGAACGGTCCTCGGCAGGGCATCGGCCCCGCTATAGCGGATTGCGGGTCGTCCCGAAGGAGTCAGGGCACCGCTAGCGCCCCACCTAGCACGGCTTGTGCATTGTACCGCACCAGGGTCTGCGGTCACAAGCGCGCCGCGCGCCGAGTCATTTGCGATGTGGCCTTTATCCGTAGCGCGCGCAGCACCGCCCGCGCGTGGCGAGGGCATCTCGGACGGGCCGTATGGCTTGCCCTCGCTGGGGAACCGCGAGACGCGCGGGCAGGATTGTCGAAGGCCTCGTACGAGTCGTATGACCGCAGGGGCCCGCGCTACGAACATCGCAAATGGCTCCGCGCCGGTCGAAAAATCGTGAATTTGCATGCGCCGATTCGCCCCCGGCGGCGTTGCATGGTTTGACACAGCCGGTCGCGCCCGCCGCGTGCACCGCACACCTGCAATACGGTGGGATGACGGGCACATAGCCCGCCGGTCCGCCCGCGGCGGCGCGCCGGGGCGGGCGTTCTCGGGTGGCCCGCGACGATCATGGTTCCGGTCGAGGAGACATCATTATGACGCTCCCGGACGACGCTGGCGTGGTTTCCGTGGCGGTTTGCCTGCTGATCTCGTCGATGGCGATCGGCGCCGAGAAGACGCCGCCGGAGGTGCTCGAGGCCCGCTTCGGCGAGCAGATCCGCCGGGCGCTGAAGACGCCCGATCGCCGCGACGAGGTTGAACTCGCCGGCAAGCTGATCGAGGCCGTCGGCGAGACGACCGACCGAGACCTGAAGCGCCTCCTGTGCGAGAAGGCGCGCGAGCTGGCGTCGCGCCACCCGGAGGGGCTGCCGGCCGCCATCACCGCGACCAAGCTGCTGGCCGAGGTTGCCCCCCGCCGCCAGGCCGAGTGCCGCCGCCAGGTCATCGAGTTGCGCAAGCGGCAGTACACCGCCAGTCGCGGCGAGGAGCGAAAGCGCGTCGGGCGCCGGCTGATCGCCGACCTGCTGACTCAGGCCGAACGGCACGCCAAGGCGGGAAAAGTCGACGAAGCGCTGGACCTGGCCGCGCACGCCGAGCGTCTGGCCGGACTGCACGGCGCGCCGCAGCCGCAGCGCCTCCGGCGACTGCGCGAGCGGCTGCAGTGGCGGCGGAAGGTCGCCGACCGGGTCCGCGCCTGTCGCCGGCGCCTGGAGGAGGACGAATGGGACGCCGAGGCCCGGCAGGAGCTGGTCGATCTGCTGGTGGTGGCCTGCGACCGCCCCAAGGAGGCGATGGAGTACGTCACGCCCGACTTCGACATGGCCTACACGGAGCTGCTGCCGCTGGCGGCCAAGCGGGTCCGGTCCGTCCCGACCGCGGATTGCCTGCTGCTGGGGCGCTGGTACCGCCGGTTGTGCGAGGACGCCGACCGCTGGACGAAGATCGAGGGCCTCGAGCGCGCCGGGCAGTACTACAGGCGCTTCCTGGCGACGTACGAGCATGTCGACGACAAGCGTAAGGAGGCGGAGGCCGCTCTGCGCAAGCTCATGGTCGAGCTGGCGTCGCTGCGTCGGGGCAACCCGGACATCCCGAAGAACCTGGTCGCCGGGATCAACGCCACGTACTACGCGCTGAAGGAGGATCCTCGCCGGGTGCCGGACTTCTCCGGGCTCAAGCCCTACAAGCGCCGCACGCCCAACCGGTTGCACCACGACACCGGCAAAGACGACAAGACGATTCACTTCCCCAAGCCGCCGGAGGACCGATGCCTCGGCGGTAAGTTCGAGGCCTACATCGAGGTCCCCTCGGACGGGGTGTACGACTTCTGGCTCAACAGCGACGACGGCTCGCGCCTGTACGTCGACGGCGAGCTGGTGGTCGACAACGACGGGCGGCACAGCCCGCGCCTTAAGCACGGACGGATCGCGCTGACGGTGGGCAAGCACGCCTTCCGCGTGGTGTGGTTCGACCACGGCGGATACGGCCGGCTCGAGGCGTTCTGGAAGGGTCCGCTGATCCGCAAGAAGGAGCTGATCCCCCCGGAGGCCTATTACCGCACCCCGCGGAAGGCGGACTGACGCCGGGCGGTCCGCCGCGACGCCGCTCCGGCCGCTGCCTCGACCGCGTCGCCGCGCGGAGGGTGACTCCCAGTTTCGTAGCCAGACCGCATGCAGCGCTTCTGCTGTTCGCCCCGGAGCCGGAGCGTAGCGCCCAGACGGGCGGCCGTATGGCCGCAGGTCCGTATGGAGGGGCGACTGATCATAGTCAGGGCGCGTAGCCCGTGGAGACAGTCGCCGCCACCCGACTGAGCCCCAGCGGGGCGAGTGAGCGCCGCGGCATTCAATCGGCCCTGGCGGGCCTCACATGCCGGGGGGGGCCTTCATCCCACGGCCTGCCGGCCGTGGCTACGGTCACACGGCCCTGGCGGGCCTACCCGTTACCCCTACCGACGCAAACGGGATGCACCCCCCGCGCGGGCGCAGGCCCATTTTGCTTGACCGGGCACAGCGCGCGGGCGTATGCTGCATTTCGAGGCGTCCCGGCGTGGGGATCGACCCGCGGGGCGTCTGCGAAACGAAGTGCGACGACCGAGACACGGCTGATGCACCGGTCGTCCGGCCAACGGCGATCCCGTCCCTTGACGTGCATGGGGACGCGTGTGCTTCCGGCGCCGCCCGAGAGGGAGTTTGGCGAAAGGGCGCCGTGGCACCGGATGCCGCGGATTCCCTGTTCGGGAGACCTTCGGGTCATAGATTCACCATGATTCAGTGCAGT
>JBMCUM010000230.1:0-3216 GCA_048622595.1 Planctomycetota bacterium
TCGCTGACCTCCAGCATCGCGAAGGCGAAGGTCAGCACCCCGGCCGCGACGAAGTTCGCCGAGATCAGCGGAAGCGTGATCCGCCGGGCGGCCGCGTGCGGGCGCGCCCCGAGGTTTCGCGCGGCCTCCTCCAGCGACTCGGGAACCTGTTGCAGACCGGCCGAGACGCCGCGCACGACGAACGGGATGCGGCGCACCGCGTAGGCGATGACGATCAGCATGAACGGGTTTCCCCGCGGGCCGATCCCCTCCAGCAAGCTGCCCGGCACCGTCATGGCGACGTATCCCGCCGCCAGGATCACCCCGGGGATCGCCAGCGGAAGCATCACCAGCGCGTCGAGCACGCGGCGCCCCGCAACCTTCGTCCGTACGATCAGCCAGGCGGCCAGCCCGCCCAGTCCCAGGTCGATCGCGGTCGAGACCCCGGCGTACCGCAGGGAGTTGATCATGCTGTTGTAGGTCTCGGTGCTGGTCACGACGCCGCGCAGGTGATCCAGCGTGTAGTCCGGCGGGGTGATGGACACCCCCCAGCTCCGCGCCACCGCCAGCAGCACGACGCCCACGTGCGGAAGCAGCGCCAGGGCGATCACCACGCCGAAACCCAGCCACGCCAGCAGCGTGCCGGCCGCACCGAGCTTTCGCGTTTCGGCCTGGATCGTCGCCTTGGACGAGCCGGTATCAACCGGTCGCCCGAAGACGAACTTGCCCAGCACGTACAGCGCCACGGAGGCGACCAGGAGGATGAACACGAGCGAGAACGTCCTGCCGGTGTATTCGGCGCTGTTGAGCTCGTGGAAGATGGTCACCGGGATCAGCTCGCGGTAGTTCAGGATCAGCGGCGTGCCGATGTCCGTCAGCGACCAGATGAACACGATGGTCCCCCCGGCGAACAGCCCGGGGCGCATCAGCGGGAGGGTGATGCGGAAGAACGTCCGCACCGGTCCGGCGCCCAGGTTCCGCGCCGCCTGCCCGTAGGCCGGGTCCACGTTCGCCAGCGCCGCCGACGCGTTGAGATACAGGATGGGAAACAGGTGCAGCGCCTGGACGACGACCACGCCGACGAAGCCGGTCGCCAGCCAGTCCGGCGGCGGATTGCCCGGGGCGATTTGCAGGATGCCCAGCGATTCCAGCAGCAGATTCAGCATCCCGAACCGCCCCATGATCCGCTGCATCGCCAGGGCGCCGACGAACGGCGGAAGGATCAGCGGGACCAGCACGGCCGTGCCTAGCAGCCCCTGCCCCGCAAAGCGGCACCGCGCGCGGAGCGCCGCCAACGGCACGGCCAGGACGAGGCACACCATCGTCGTGCAGCACGCCAGCAGCACGCCGTTGCGCAACTGCCCCATCAGTCGGGCGTTGCCGAGCACCCGCGCCAGCCAGTACCCGCTGAACCGCGCCTCGCGCTGCCAGCGCAGCTCCACGGCGTCGTCGGGACCGCCCAGGCACTCTGCCGGCGCCGTCCTGCTCAGGCGGGCCGACGCGCGGTCCGCGACGCCGACGAGCTCGGCATGCCAGCCCGGACGCTCCCGAATCGCCTCCGCCAGCGCGCCCAGCGTGTCGTACCGCTCGTCGGCAAGGTCGAACGTCGTCCCGCCGGGCGGCGCCGCCGGGGACAGCTCCAGTCGCAGCAGGCGGCGCTCGGCCCGCGGCTCGCGCGCGACGCTTACCTCGGCGCGGAGCGCGCCGACCGCCGCGGTCTCGTCGCAGTAGACGCGCAAGGCCGGAAGCGTCGGTGCATGGAAGAACCCGGAACGAACGGACATGAACACCGGCAGGATCAGGAACAGCGCCAGCGGGACGAACAGGCACGCGACCGCGACGGCAAACGCCAGGGGCTTGTCGCGAATATCGCGAGTCGCTCGCCGCAGGAGATTATCACCGGAGTCGTTCACGTCTCTGGCGCTCGCGGAGGATCGCACGCCGCCGGGCTGGCGGACCGCCGCCCCCCCCCGCCCCGCGGTCAGCGGGTCATGCGGGCATACTTGGCCTCGAAGAACCGCTCCCAGGCGGTGGTGATTCGCTCGCGCTGCGTCGCGTCCGACAGGCGGCGCGCCAGCTCGGCCAGGTCGTCGGCGGAGTCCACGTCGTCGGGAAGCCGCCCATACGCCGCCAGCAGCTCGCGGCGGGCGGTCTCGTCCGGCGCTCGCGCGATGGCCTCGCGGGCGACCTGAAGACCGTCAAGGTTCTTCACCGCCGCCGCGCCGATCAGATGCTTCAGCGGCTCCTGAATGACAGCGTGCAGTGTCGGGTCCAGTTGCATCGCGTCCCCCGCGGCGTACGGGCTGGCGATGCCCTCGAGCATCTGCCCGCCGCGGCGCTCGAAGACGTCCTTGCGGATGGGCGTGCGAAACAGCGCATCGGCTCGCGGTCCGCCCTCGACCCCGACCGGAAGCGCCCACAGCGCCTGACCCTGCGGCGAGAGAAGGAACTCGACGAAACGCTCGGCCAGCTCCGGGTGCGGCGGATCCCGCAGCACGGCGACCGGGTCCGGCGTGTAGGCCGTCTGACCCGGCGGGTTGACGTACGTCAACTGCTGCGGCAACTGGTTGACCCGCATGGCGCCGTAGAAGTCGATGCAGGCGGCCACGGCCGTTTCGGTCTTGACCGCGTCGGCGGCGAGACTCGCGCCCGGATAGAACCTGCTTGCGTTTCCGAGCACCAGCAGCAGCTTGGTCCACCCGTCGGGCCAGTCCCGACCGGACTGGGCGATCATCTCGTAGACGGCGAGGATGGATCCCGAGTGCGCCGGGTCGGCAAGGGCGACCTGCCCGTGGTATCCGTCGTCGCCCAGGTCGTCCCACGTCCGCGGAGCGGGCAGACCCATCTGCTGGAGGATGGTGCGGTTGTAGAGGAATGCGAAGCCGCTGACGACCACCCCCGCCCACATGCCGTCGACGTCGTACATCTCCAGCCCGCCGAAGGTCTGGGGGACATTGGCCGTATACCCCTCCGGAAGGTCCACGGGCCTGATGAAGCCCTCGTCGGCGAACGTCTTGAAGTTCGGCACCCCGCCGCCGAAGACGACGTCGATCTCGGCTGTCTCGGCGCCGGCGTAGACGTTCCGCAGGTACTTCAGGATGTCACTGGAACCGCCGACGTCCACCCATTCGATGGTCACCGGCGAGCCGTAATGCTCTTCGTGCCACGCCGAGAACGCCCGCGCGAATTCCCCGCGGATAGCGTTGTTGTGCGGGCTGACGACGGTGAGATCCGGCT
>JBMCUM010000231.1:0-3208 GCA_048622595.1 Planctomycetota bacterium
GCCGCCATGGACCAGTACAAGAAGCTCTGGGACGACGAGCACGGCGGCGGGCTGCCGCTGATCCTCAACTTCGTGGACAACTTCTATGGCATGGGCGGTCAGCCCTGCGGCGAGACGATGGGCTTCGGCATGCTCGCCCGGATCGGCGCCGGGGTCAACCCGGAGCAGATGCACGCCGAGCGCGTCGACGGGTACAACCCGCTGGCCGTCGCCGACGCCATCGAACGCAAGAAGCGGACCATCGCCGCCGGCGGGGGCCCCGTCCTGCTGGACACCATCACGTACCGCTACAGCGGGCACTCGCCGTCGGACGCCTCGGCCTACCGCGAGAAGGAGGAGATCGACGCCTGGGCCGAGCACGACCCCACACGCACCTTCGCCGACAAGCTCGTCGACGTCGGGGCGTGTTCCCGCGGCGACATCGAGCAGATGACCGACCGGGCCAACGCCCTTATCGTCAAGGCGCTGCAAAAGGCAGCCGACGCCGACATCTCGCCGCGGGCGGACCTGAAGCGCTCCGGCTGCCTGCTCGAGCAGGTGATGCACTCCGACGGGCAGGTCGAGTCGTTCGACACCGAGCGCGAGCCGGAGGTGCTGATGCCCAAGGAGGACAACCCGCGCCTGGCGATGCTGGCCAAGCGAAGCCGCTCGGGGCGGGACGCGGACGGTCAGCCGCTCCGCAAGGCCCGGTGCATCGGCATCCGCGACGCGCTGTTCGAGGCGATCCTGGACCGGTTCTACGAGGACCCGACCCTGACGGCGTACGGGGAGGAGAACCGCGACTGGGGCGGGGCGTTCGCCGTCTACCGCGGGCTGACCGAGGCGCTGCCGTACCATCGCCTGTTCAACACGCCCATCGCCGAGGGCGCGATCGTCGGCTCGGCCGTCGGGTACGCCCTCGAGGGCGGACGGGCGCTGGTGGAGCTGATGTACTGCGACTTCCTCGGGCGCGCCGGCGACGAGGTGTTCAACCAGCTCAGCAAGTGGCAGTCGATGAGCGGCGGGCTGCTGAAGATGCCCGTGACGCTGCGCGTCTCCGTGGGCAACAAGTACGGCGCCCAGCACAGCCAGGACTGGACCTCGCTGTGCACGCACATCCCCGGGCTGAAGGTCGCCTTCCCCGCTACGCCCTACGACGCCAAGGGGCTGATCTACTCGGCCCTTCTGGGCACGGACCCGGTGGTGTTCTTCGAGTCGCAGCGGATCTACGACCAGCCGGAGCTGTTCGTCGACGGCGGCGTGCCCGAGGGGCGCTACACCGTGGACTTCGGCGAGCCCGCCCGTCGGACCGAGGGGACCGACCTGACCATCCTGACCGTCGGCGCCACGCTGTACCGGGCGCTCGAGGCGGCCGAGCAATTGCAGAGCAGGTACGGCGTCTCGTGCGAGATCTGGGACGCCCGAAGCATCGTCCCGTTCAACTACGAGCCCATCCTGGAGTCGGTCACCAAGACGCACAAGATCCTGCTGGCCTCGGACGCCTGCGAGCGCGGGAGCTTTCTCCAGACGGCCGCGGCGAAGATCACGCAACTGGGCTTCGACGAGCTGGACGCCCCGCCGGTGGTGCTCGGGGCGCGGAACTGGATCACGCCCGCCGACGAGGTCGAGGACGCGTTCTTCCCCTACCCGGGCGACTTCCTCGACACCGTTCACGAGCACATCATCCCGTTGACCGGCTACCAGGTGCAGCGCCCGTGCTCGCGGGACGAGTTGCTCAGGCGGAACAAGCTGGGGATCTGACCGGCGCTCCCGCGCGCGACAGACGTGCGCTGGTCAAAGCCCGCGCGACGCCTCGCGTGGGGCTTTTCCGCAGGTGCTGCGCCCGCGAGGCGAGCATCGCTCCTACACGCCAAGTGCGGCGACCGGAATGGTCGCCGCGACGGCCGTTGCGGTGTCCAGCGGCTGGGCGGTGGAAAACTCCAGCACCCGCCCGCGGGCGTGCTCGCTGGTCAGCGTCACGGCGCGATCACAGAGCGCCTCGGCGCCGGGCTCGACGTGCAGGTGCCCCAGGACGAACAGCTCGGCGCCGAGCTCCGACGCCAGCGCGTCGATGCTCTCGGGCGGCTGCCCGCGCCCCCAGGTCCATTCGTACACCGCCCCGCCGCGGGCGAAATCCGCGGGACGGTACGGGCGGCGGAGCACCTCCGTGTCGATACGCTCGCCCGGGCGGACCCGCGGAAGGGAGTGGGTGACCCAGACGCCGTTGTCGCACCGCACGGCCAGGGGCAGCGAGCGGAGGAAGGCGCCGACCGCGGCCAGCACGTCGCCCGTCTCGTCGCCGAAGGCGTGGCGGACGCCGGCCTCGAACGCCTCGCACAACCTGCCCCCGAACTTGACGATCTCATTGCCCGTGACCTGCGCCACGTCGTGGTTGCCGAGAACGAAGACGACCTGCCCGGGTCGGGTCGCCTTGAGGCGGGCGGCCCGCAGCAGGGCGTTGATGCTGTCCTCGCGCCCGGTGCGGGCGTCCACGTGTCCGTGGATGACCTCCTGGAGCACGAGGCGGCGCTGCGGGCGGGCGGGCAGGTCCGCGTGGGAGACGATCCGCCCGAGATGGCGCAGGTTTCCGTGGAGGTCCCCGGCGACGAGGACGCTCAGCTCGCCCGCCAGGTGGACCACGTTTCCGTCGCGGCGGGGGTCGTCGCGGCAGGCGGCGGCCGCGGCGCGGAATGTATCGGCGGCGCTCACGGGGCGGGGTGTTCGGCGGCGTCGGCGTCGCGGCGGAGCTTGTGGGCGATCAGCCCCAGGCGCGCGGCGACGTCCTTCATCGAGGCGATCCGCCGGGACGGCTCGAGCTCGATACAGTCGGCGACGAGCTTGCTCAGCGCGGCCGGTACCTCCGGGTTGAGCTCGTCGGCGGGGCGTGCGGCCAGGTCCGCCTTGAACCGCAGCCCGTTCTGGTGGGGCAGGACGGTGGGGATGGCCTGTCCCGTCAGGGTCCAATACAGCGCCGCGCCGAAGTTGAACACGTCGGTCCGTCCGTCCAGCGGGCGGCGGGTGACCTGCTCGGGGGCGATGTAGTCCGGCGTGCCCTGGATGCGCCGCTTGACGGTACCCACGGCGCAGCTCTGACCGAAGTCGATGACCTTCACCGTCCCGTCGGGCGCGACCAGGATGTTGTTGGGCTTGGTGTCGGCGTGGACGAACCCGGCCGCGTTCATGTACGCCAGCGCCGCGGCGACGTGCTCGAAGATCGCCACGGTCGTGG
>JBMCUM010000232.1:0-3191 GCA_048622595.1 Planctomycetota bacterium
TCGTAAGAGTCGTATGACCGCAGGGGCCCGCGCTACGAACATCGCAAATGGCTCGGCGGGCGAGAGCCCTTGCCGCGCCCGGCGTCGGCGGGTATCCTGATACGTTGCGGGGCACGAACCGCACGAGGATACGTGTATGTCAGAGGCCCAGACCACGGGACAATCACAGGCCGGAAAGGGAAAGGCCTTCTTCGATCGCGCCGATCAGGTGGCCGAAACCGGCAACTGGGACTTCGCCATCGAGCTGTACCTCCAGGGCATCCATCGCGAGCCGGACAACCTCGAGCGCGGGCACAAGCCGCTGCGCCAGGTGTCGCTGAAGCGCAAGGCCCAGGGCGGCAAAGGTCCGGGCATGATGGAGCAGATGAAGCGCCGCCCGGGCAAGGATCCGCTGGAGAACCTCGTCAACGCCGAGTACCTGCTGGCCAAGGAGCCCGGTTCGGCGGCGTACATGGATCGCGCCTTCAAGGCCGCCCGCAAGGCCGAGGTCACCGACGTGGCGCTGTGGCTGGCCGACTGCCTGCTCGATGCCCAGAGCAACGTCGAGAAGCCCAACAAGCGGATGCTGCAGGAGGTGACGCAGGCGCTGTCGGACCTGGAGGACTACGAGCGGGCGGTCCGCGCCTGCCATCTCGCCCTGAAGGCCAGCCCAGACGACGCCAAGCTCAACGACGCGATGCGGAACCTGTCGGCCTCCTATACCATCCAGAAGGGCAAGTACGACCAGGAAGGGGACTTCACCCGCTCGGTCAAGGACCTGGACAAGCAGAAGGAGCTGATCCAGAAGGATTCTCTGACCCAGAGCCAGTCCTACCTCGCCCAGCAGGTCGAGCGGGCGCGCGCCGAATACGAGCAGGAGCCCACCGTCGCCGGGAAGGTCAACGCGTACGTCGACGCGCTGCTGAAGTTCGAGGACGACGAGCACGAGAACGAGGCCTTGCGCGTCCTCCAGAAGGCCTACGAGGACACCGGCGCCTACCAGTTCAAGA
Organism: Planctomycetota bacterium; assembly: GCA_048622595.1. GTDB lineage: Bacteria > Planctomycetota > Phycisphaerae > SM23-33 > SM23-33 > JAGXKT01. The sequence goes on from JBMCUM010000232.1 coordinate 990, forward strand.
TGCGCCTGGGGGACGTGCGCATCCGGCAGATGACGCGGGCGTACCGCAAGGTCGCCGAGGTCGGCGACAAGCAGGCCGCCGCCGAGCAGGCCCGTCGGCAGCTCCGCTTCGAGCTGGACGAATACGCCGAGCGGGTCAAGAACTACCCCACGGACCTGGCGCTGAAGTACGAGCTCGGGCGGCGCCAGTTCCTCGCCGGGAAGTACGAGGAGGCGATCGCCTCGCTTCAACAGGCCCAGCGCGACCCCCGCCGTCACGTGATGGCGATGAACTACCTGGGTCAGGCGTTCGCCCGGCAGGGGCTGTTGCGCGAGGCGGCCGAAACGTACCACCGCGCCCTGGACAGCGAGATGCCCGAGGCGCGGGAGAAGGAGTTGCGGTACAACTACGGAAGCGTGCTGTTCGAACTGGGCCGGTACGACCAGGCGCGGGAGCAGTTCTCCACCGTCGCCCAGATGGACTACAACTACCAGGACGTCCGCCGGCGTCTGGCCGAGACCGACGAGAAACTCGAGCAGACCGGCGGCGAGCAGGGCTGACCGGCGGCATGCAGGACCGACTGGTATCCAGGCAGAAGGTCTACGACGGCAGGATCGCCACCGGGTACAAGGTCCGCCTGCGCATGGGCGACGGGCACGTCGTCGAGCGCGACTTCTTCCACTACAACGGCGCGGTGGTCGTGCTGCCCGTGCTCGATGACGGGCGGATCGTGCTGATCCGGAACTACCGCTTCGCCGTCGGCGAGCGGTTGTGGGAGTTGCCGGCCGGAATGCTCGAAGACGACGAAGACCCCGCCGACTGTGCCGCGCGCGAGTTGGCCGAGGAGACGGGCTACACCGCCGCGCGGATCGACAAGCTCGGGTGGTTCTACAGCGCCCCGGGCACGATGGACGAGGTGATGCACGCATACTTGGCCGCCGGACTGACCGACGGGGCGCAGGACCTGGAGCGCTACGAGGAAATCACCGTCGAGCCGCGACGCGAAGACGATGTGCGGCGCATGATCGCCTCCGGCGAGATCCACGACGGGAAGACCGTCGCCGCGCTGGGCCTGTACTGGCTGGAGCAGTAGGGCGTGTAACCGGCTTGCACGGCGCGCGCCCTCGCCCGCCGCGTCTTGTCGCGCCGCGCGTGCACAGGGCGGACGCCCATGGGACTCCACGACCGACCCTACATGCAGGATGAGCCCGCCTACCGCGGCGGGATGCCGCGCGGGGAGGGAGGGCTGACGTTCGGGCTGCCCAGGCCCGGTCGGGCGGTCAAGACGCTGCTCATCCTCAACGGCGTCGTGTTCCTGCTGCAGATCTTCGCCGACCAGCCCACGCCGCGCCGACCGGTCGGCGCGATGAGCGCCTGGCTCGGGCTGACCGCCCGCGACGCCTGGCAGCTCTGGAGGTTCGTAACCTTCCAGTTCCTCCACGGCGGCTTATGGCACATCCTGCTGAACATGCTGGGGCTGTACTTTCTCGGCACGCCGATGGAGCAGCGGTACGGCTCGCGGAAGTTCGTGGGGTTTTACCTGTCGTGCGGCGTCACGGCCGGGCTGACGTACATGCTGTTCAACCTCGCGATGGGCACGCCCGGCTGGAGGCCGCTGGTCGGCGCATCCGGCGGCGTCTACGGGTTGATCCTCGCCTGCGCGGTGCTGTTCCCCCAGTTCCGGCTTATCTTCCGGTTCTTCCCCGTCCCCATCCGCCTCGCGGCGGTCATCATCTTCGGGATCATGGCCTTTACGCTGCTGTCGGGCCTGGCCGCGCCGGACCCGCCCGGCGGGGCGTTCTGGTCCCAGGCGGCGCACTTCGGCGGCGTGCTCGCCGCGGCAGGGTGGTTCTGGGTCCTGCCCCGCGCCCGACAGGCCGGCGCCGGCGCCAGGGTCCGCTTGAACCAGGGCGCCTGGCAGCGCAGGATGCGCCGCCAGGCGGACGAGCAAAAGCGGATCGACCGCATCCTCGAAAAGATCAAGCACGAGGGGCTCGACGCCCTGACCCCGGCCGAGCGGCAAAAGCTCCAGGACGCCACCCGCAAGCAGCGCCGACAGGACAGCCGTATCCGCCGATTATGAAACGCCCGCCCCGCCGATTCGCGCGTGTGCCCGTCGCGGACCATCTGCGATGTGGCCTTTAGCCGTAGCGCGGGCGTCTCGCCCGCGCTACGAAAATCGCAAATGGCTCCGTCGCGGACAGGACCGCAGGCCCGCGTTGG
>JBMCUM010000233.1:0-3181 GCA_048622595.1 Planctomycetota bacterium
CGGAAAGCGCCGCCGACTTCCGCGACTACCTCGCCGGGAAGACCGGCTGGTCGGCCCGCGTGCCCGAGTACCGCGACACGGTCACGCTGGAATGACCGCGGCGTTGGACGGGCGCCGGCGATGGGGTACAATGTTGCCCGTTCCATGCACTACGCCCGACGGGAAAGCTGGCAGGCCTATCGACGGAAGATGATCCGCCAGACGGAGGTCTTCATCGAGTACTACCTGCGTCACCCGGAGGAGGTCATCCCCATCCCCGTCAAGCCGGCGCGGGACGGGGCATTCCCGGCGGCCGTCGGACGCTGGTTCTGGAACACCGTGCTCCGCAGCAACCCCACGCGCAAGGCACGCCGCTGGCGGGAGTTCTTCCGCGGGCGGCGGTTCGAGCTAAACCTGCGACGGTGATCGCGACGCGACTAGCCGCGAGGCCGTGAGGGGCTCGCATCAGAACCCGAACTTCTCCCACGCCACGCCGGCGGCACCGATGGCGCCCGCGTCGCTGCCGAGCTGAGCCAGGGCGATCGACGCCCGCGGACCCGCCAGCGTCCAGTTCAGCGCGTCGAAGTGCTTGCGAACCGGCGTCAGCAGCGCGTCGCCCGCCTTGGCCATGCCACCGGCCAGAACGATCTCGTCCGGGTCGTAGATGCGGCAGATGTTGACGCATCCCTGGGCGAGGTAGCGGGCCATCTCGTCCCATTGCTCGGCGGCGAGGGGGTCGCCGGCGAGGGCGGCCTCCTCGACGTCCCGGGCATCGATGGCGCCCTTCTCGCGCAGGCGGCGGGCGAGCTCGCCGTCCGCCCGTCCGCGTCCGGATTCCAGCCGCCGGCGCGCGCGATCGGCCATGTACGTCGCAGAGCAGTATCGCTCCAGGCAGCCGCGCTGCCCGCAGTTGCACGGCTCGCCGTCGGGGACGATGATCATGTGCCCCAGCTCGGGCGCCTGCTCGTGGGCGCCGTGGAACACCGCGCCGTCGAGGATCACGCCGCTGCCCAGTCCCGTGCCCAGCGTCAGCAGCACCATGTGCCCGGCCGAGGCGCCCGCCCCGCAGAGGAACTCGCCCAGGGCGGCGGCGTTGGCGTCGTTCTCCAGCACGCAGCGGACCTCCAGGCGCCTGGCGAGCATCCGCACCAACGGGGCGTTGTCCATCCCGGGGATGTTGGGCATGGCCACGACGACGCCCTCGGAAATCTTCAGCGGTCCCGGCGCGCCGATGCCCACACCGACGATGTCGTCCGGCGCGATGCCGCCCGCGTCCATCACCCGTCGGGCCCCGGCGGCCATCCGGTCCGCCACCGCCTCGGCGCCATCGGACCGCGGCGTGGGCAGGGCGGTCACCTCGCCCGCCCGGCGCCGGTCGTCCAGGGCGACGAACTTGATGAACGTTCCGCCGAGATCGATTCCGATGCAGTGCTTGGCCATGGCGATGTCCGTGAGCGGCGGATTGTCGCGGGTCGCACGGGGGCTGTCAAACCCTCCGCGGCGGCGCGGCGCGGGGAAAAGCCCTTGTCCGTCCCCGGCGGGCGGGCTACAGTGCGCGCCGTGAAGCGGGCGAGAAACGCATTTTCGCGGGTCGTAGCGGCAGCCGCGGTCGTTGTCGGCGCGGTCGGCGTTGCGGCGGCGCAGCAGGACGCCCCGCGATGGCGCCCCGGGCGATACGTCATGCACGCGCGCCGCAGCAGCCGGCAGACGGTGCACCTGGGCGGGGCGCCCCAGCCGGAGCGGCGCCTGGTGCACCGGATGACGCTGGCACTGAGTGTGCGCCGCGCCGAGGGCGAGCCGCACCTCATCGCCGCGCGGGTCCGCCGCGTTCGCCAGGAGATCGCCATCGGCGAGCAGACGGCGCGGTACGACAGCGCCGGCCCGCCGGCCGAGCAGCACCCGGCCCTGGCGCGGGCGCTGGAGCCGCTGACCGCGGTGCGCCTGACCCTGCTGATCGGCGCCGACGGACGCGTCGTCCGTGTTCGCGGGTTGGACGCCCACTGGGACGAGCTGGCCGAGCGTCACGTGATCAGCCCGCCGTTGCTGGCGCGGCTGCGCGAGCGGATGACCAACGAGCGGTTCGCCCGGTGGTTCGACCGCAGCGCGCGTCTGCTGCCGGACGGGACCCCTGCGCCCGGCGCCGCGTGGCAGCGGCGATTTACGTCGCTGGTCGCCGGTGCCGAGTCGCAGACGACGCTGGAGTTCGCCGCCGAGGCGGCCGATGAGGGTGTGCGGGTGACGTTATCCGGCTCGCGGAGGGGCTCCGGCGACGCCGACCCGCCGCGGCGCGGCGCTGCGCTGCGGAAGCTGGAGTCGACCCTGAGGGGGGTGATCGTGCTGGATGCGGCGGGCATGCCCCGCCGGCTGGACATCGAGGAGCAAGGGGGCATGGACTACGTTGCGGACACGCCGGCCGGCGCGGTGGAGATGCGGATCGACCAGACCGTCTCGACCACCGTGACCGTCGCACCGGCGGGCGAGCCCGCGGATACGCCGGGGCAACCGGCATCGAGCGACGAATAGGCGGCGCTTCGCCGCCTGCAAGAGGAGCCAGGAAATGAAGCATGTCACAGCGGGCATAGCAGTGTTGGCGTTGGCGGTCGGGGCCCTCGGGGCGGACTCGCCGGACGCGTCCGAGCAGAAGGTGTCCCTTCAGACCGTCCCCGAGGCGGGCTCGTACAGCCTCGTCGTGCGCAGCGACATCGACCAGACGATCTCGATGCCCGGCATGCCCCAGCCGCAGAAGAGAGGCAACACCACGGGCCTGACGCTTCGGATGGACATATCGGAACGGGACGCGGAGGGGCGCAGGACGATGCGCCTGCGATTCCTGCGATTCGCCAACACCATTCGCCAGGGCAACCGGGTGATGATGGAGTTCGACAGCGACGACCCCCCGGAGGAGCAGAACGCGGAGCTGGCCAGGGCCTTCGGGCCGTTGCTCGAGGCGGACCTGACCATGACCTTCGACGCGGAGGACAAGCTCACGGACGTCAAAGGGCTGGATGACCTGTGGGAGGTCTACGCGAAGCGACTGAAGGACCACCCCGCTGCCGAGCAGATCATCGCCGGGGTCAAGAAGTCCTTCGGGGACGAGGCGCTGGCGAAGATGGTGCGACCGGCCGAGGACATGATCCCGACCGAGCCGATCGGGGTGGGCAAGAGGTGGGAGGTGGAGCAGGAGGTCCCCGTGCCCTTCATC
>JBMCUM010000234.1:0-3173 GCA_048622595.1 Planctomycetota bacterium
CGCGACCGGCTGCCAGTCGTCGCCGCTGGCCTCGCTCGGACTGACCGCCGCGTACTGCCTCCGGCGGGGCGGGACCAGCTCGTCGAGCGCCCGGGCCAGAAACACCACGAAGGACGGATAGGTCGCGAAGTTCGTGTTCGCCTCGGACAGGTCGAACGCGACGTACACGCGCGCGGCGCGCTGGTCCGCGGCGTCCCGGCGGATCACCAGCGCCCCGGCGTCGATACGAAGCAGCGCCTGGGCGGCCCGGGCGCCGGAACCGGCGGCGACCCACGGGCGGACGCGCCGGACCGCCACCCCGTCCAGCGAGACGCCCTCGGTTAGCGCCGTCGGGGCGACGTGCGCGTCGCTCAGTGCGACGTTGCGTTGCGGCTCCGCCCGCCGCCACCCGGCGGGGCCCGCTGCCCTCGCCGGGTCGATCACCAGTGCCGGCAGGTCGCCCGACAGCGGGGCGCGTGGGGCGTTGGTGATCACCAATTGTGCCCGCGCCGCGTCGGCGACAAGTTCCAGCCCGTCGTGGGCGGTCACGAACCGTCGCAGCAGCGGCTCGTCACGCCCGGTCAGAAGGACCCGCCGCGGCTCGCCCGGCGCCGCAGCGAGGAAGCCCGCCGCGCCCGGGCCCGTCAGCGGCTCCCCGCCGTCGCGCAGCTCGGCGATCAGTCCGGCCGGAGCGATTCCATCATTCGCCGCGGGCACGTCGATCGTTCGCTCGGCGCGCACCGCGGGCGCCAGCGCGGCTACGCGAGTCTCGGCGAGCTCCCGCCTACCGTCGTCCACGGCGGCCAGGTGTACCCGTCCGCTCCAGGGCTGCGACGAGACATTGCGCACGGCCACCAGCGCGCGAAGCGACCCGTCGGGGAGCCGCTCGGCGCCGAAATCCTCGATTACGACCGGCGGGAGCTGTGCCGGAAGGGAGACGACGCTGACGTCGGGTCCGCTTGCGAAGTCCGCACCGGGAACCGCGAAGCAGTAAACGTGCTGCGCCTCGCCGTCGGCAGCGGGCACGTCCAGCGCGCCTGCGGGGACGGGCAGCGGTGAAACGCTGGCGAGTCGCTCGCCGGCCTCAGCCGGCGACAGCCACTCCGTCGCCCCGCCCAGCGCCGCCGGACGAACGAGCCGGACGCGGTCACCGCCCGAGAGGCGGTCCAACAGCCCGTCGACCGCGGCGCGCATCTGCGCGCCGCCGTCGCCGGCAAGCTCCGCCGAGGCGTGCAGCACGACCGCCACACGCCGCACCGGCGCCGCCCGTCGCCAGACCGGACCGGATGCGGCCAGCACTGCCGCGACCGCCCCGCCCAGCAGCAGCGCCCAGGCGGCCGTGACCCGACGCGACCGCCGCGGCGAGCGATCCAACGACGCCAGCGCTTCGGACCAGAAGCCCACGCTCGCCACGACCAGCAACGTCCGCGCCGGGCGCAGCAGCGCCCAGACGGCGACCGCGACGACCGGGATCAGCCCCAGCAGAAACAGTGGCGTGGTGAAAGACATTCGCGCTTCCGAAATCCGCTCGGCGTTCGGGTGCCCGGGCTCGGCGCGCCGGCGTTCGGGGCGGGGCGTCCCCTACAGGCGCCCCATGTCCCTCTTGTGCATGCACTTGCGCAGAAGGAGGTACCGGCGGCCCTTGTAGGCGGTCACGTAACCCGAGACCCGCAGCGTTCCGCCCATGCGCTCGGCGCGGCGGAGTTGACGGCAAGGCAGCAGACGCATCGGCGGCTTGCGGAGGTTGTTGTCGCTGCGGAAGCGCACTTCCTTCCACCCGTCCGTCCCGCTTTCCGGAATCCGCACCAGGCGGTCCGCCACGTACCGCCCCGACTCAGCCGACAGATCCGCTCCGTCGGCGTCCGGCGCCACGGAGGGCGGCTTGACCGGATCGGCCGGCGCATAGCCCGATGGGTCGATCGGACGCCCCGGGCGATCGCGCATCATCGCCTCGAAGATCTCGTCCGGCGTCGGGCTCGATTCGTCCGGTCGCGTCGCCGGGCGCGTGGCCGGACGCGTCGTTGCCGCGGGCGCGGGCGCATCGTCGCCGGCTGACGACGCGGCCGAAGTGTCTGCCCCGTCCCGTGACAGAAGCACGGGATTCTTGGTGATCAGCAGGAACGGGCGGTTCTCGTAGACGAGCGTCTCGCCGCTGATGCGGAACAGGGCGCGCGGGTGGCGCGCGGTAACGGCCTCCATCTTCTCCAGGCGCTTACACGGAAGCGCCCACCGCGGCGGCTCGTCGCGGCGTCCGGGCTGCGGCGGAAACTCCAGCACGACCCATCCGCTCCGCAGGTCGGGTCGCAGACGGCAGGCGCGGTTGACGACCATGCTGCCGTCCGGAGGCAGCGGTACCTTGACCGGGCGCGGACGCGGGTTGTCCGGCTCGGTCACCGGAACGTCCGTATCGCGCAGCAGCAACTCGCGCACGTCGGCGTCCGGGGCGTCCGGGGCGTCCGCCGCCAGGCCCGCCGCGGCGGCTGACGCCACGGCCAGAATTGTCGTCGCGATCCGCAAATCCGCTGTTCCGTCGTTACCGCCCCCAGCGTATCGAACCGCCCAAGCCGTTACCAGTGTCGCGCGATCAGGCGTCCGTCCGCGCCGGGAAATGCCGCCCCAGCGCATCGACGTCGTCGACCATCGCCACCAACTCGTCGCTTCGCGGACGGACGGACGTCATCATCGTCACCAGCGGCCGCCAAAACCCGCCCAGGCACACCAGCGGTCGCCGCGGCATTACACGCTTGAGCATCAGCTCCCACGCCGTCGCCAGCTCCACCAGCGTACCCGTGGCGCCGGGCAACACCAGGTATCCGCCCGTCCCCAGCCGCAGCAGCGTCGAAACCCGGTCGGCCAGATCCTCGGCGACGATGCACTCGTCCGTGTATTCGTTCGCCCGCGGCGACCAGAGGCGACACGGCACGCCGATGGTCCGTCCGCCCGCTTCCTTCGCCCCGCGCGCCGATGCGGCCATCGTCCCGCCGTACCCGCCGTTCGCCACGGCGTAGCCCAGCTCGGCGAGCTTGCGTCCGGCCGCGCGGGCCTGCGCGTAGGCCGCGGCGCCATCCTCCGGGTCGTTCGAGCCGAAGACAGCCACCGTATTGTCAGACCTGTCGCTCATCGACATCCTGCGATTACTACACAGTCGTTCATGAGCCTTCGTCTCACCCGTAACGATGAAAAGTGTCTCTAGC
>JBMCUM010000235.1:0-3168 GCA_048622595.1 Planctomycetota bacterium
GACGGCCCGGCCGATGGCGATGCCGATCAGCGCCCCGCTGACCACGTCGGACAGGTCGTGGTTCCGCGCGTCGACGCGCTCGTAGCCGACGAAGGCCGCGAAGGCGTACAGCGGAATGCCGATCTCGGGCCCGTACTGGTCGTACATGACGGCCGCGAAGCAAAAGCTGCTGGAGGTGTGCCCGCTGGGCCAGCCGAAGTCGGCGCCGTTGGGCGACTCGGACCCGACGATGCCCTTCAGCGCCAGCGTGGTCAGCCCGTTGATCGCCAGGGCGTTCAGCAGGGTCTTGGACTTCTCGTAGTTCAGGTCGTCGCCGCGGTGCAGCGAGGTCAGCAGCATCGCCCCGCCGATGCCGAAGTGGGTGGCCGGCGAGCCCAGCGCGTCGGTCCAGTTATCCAGGTCGTCGGACAGGCACGAGCCGTGCTCGGCGTAATGGTCGGCGACTTCGTGGTCGGCCGAGCAGTGGACCACGCCGCCGGCCCCGGCCGCCAGCGTCAACAGCAGCAGCGTCTGCGGGTCGGTGAAGGTGTACTTCGTGTCGTCCCACAGCGTGGCGGGCAGCTCCTGCGCCCACCGCCCGAAGCTGCGGACCGGGTCGTCCGGATAGGCCGGGCCCACGCGCCGGCGCCAGGGGGTGAACCCGTCCGACGCCGCCTCGCGCGTCTCCGCGGCGTCCTGCCCGTCGTCGGCGTCGGCGGCGGCGAGGGCGTCCCCGGCCGTCAGCCAGCGGGCGCCGGGCCGCGGGGAGTCCTCGGCGTGCTGAGCGACGGCCGGCGCTGCCGAGAGGGCGACGAGTGCGACTGCGACGAGCGTGGTGCGGATCATGGCGAAGCTCCCGATGGGTTTTCCCGAACGGGGGCTGAGGATACGCAACGCCCGGGCGGTCCGCAAGCGTCCGGCGCCGCGTCGGTCGGTTGGTCAATGGGGCGACCGGTCAATCAGGCGGCGCCACGGGCTTCGGGCTTCGCCCGGGGGACGAAGCGAGCAACCATGCCCGGTCCGGTTGGTTCACGAGTCAACCCGGGGCTGTCACAGACGCCGACTGCGCCGCTACGAGCGCACTGACGAATCCACGCCCCGGTTCGGCGCGTCGGACTGCTGCTTGAGTTCGCGGCTGATGCGCACGGCGCACCACTCGCGGCCGCACATGGCGCAGTAGTCGCTGTCGGCGGCGAGGTCGTCTCCGCGGATTTCGCGGGCGCGGTCGCCGTCGAAGGCCAGGGCGAACTGTCGCGCCCAGTCGAACTCCGCCCGCGCCTCGGAGATGGCGTCGTCGCGGTCCCGCGCCCCGGGCAGCCCGCGTGCGACGTCCGCGGCGTGCGCGGCGATCTTGTAGGCGACACATCCGGCGCGGACGTCCTCGGGACGCGGAAGGGACAGGTGCTCGGTCGGCGTGACGTAGCACAGGAAGCTGGCGCCGTGGTAAGCGGCGGCGGTGGCGCCGATGGCCGAGGTGATGTGGTCGTACCCGGGGAAGCAGTCGGTGACGATGGGCCCGAGGACGTAGAACGGCGCGCCGTCGCAGATCTCCTGCTGGCGTGTGATGTTCATCTCGATCTGGTCGAACGGGACGTGCCCCGGGCCCTCGACCATGACCTGGACGCCGGCGTCGCGGGCGCGGGCGACCAGCTCGCCGAGGGTGTCCAGCTCGGCGAACTGCGCCTCGTCCGACGCGTCGGCGAGGCACCCGGGGCGCAGCCCGTCGCCCAGCGAGTAGGTCACGTCGTGCTCGTGGCAGATGGCGCTGATCTCGTCGAACATCTCGTAGAGCGGGTTCTCGCGTCCGTGGTGGGTCATCCACTTTCCCAGCAGCGCCCCGCCGCGCGAGACGATGCCGAGCTTCCGTCGCGACGCCAGCGGCAGATGCCGCCGCAGCACGCCGGCGTGGATGGTGAAGAAGTCGACGCCCTGAGCGGCCTGCTTTTCGATGGTCGCGAGGATGTCGTCGCAGGTCAGCTCCTCGACGGGGCGGTCGACGATCATGGAGTAGACCGGAACCGTTCCGATCGGCACCGTCGCGTGGGCGATCAGCATCGTGCGGATGGCGTCCAGGTCGCCCCCGGTCGACAGGTCCATCACCGCGTCGGCGCCGTACCGGACCGCCCAGTCGAGCTTGATCTGCTCCTCCCGGCCGCAACTGCTCACCGGCGAGGCGCCGATGTTGGCGTTGATCTTGGTGCTCACCGCCCGACCGATGCCCGCCGCATCCAGCGGGGCGCCGCCGCCGGCACCGCAAAGATGCCGGCGGTTCGCGGGAATCACCAGCCGACCGGCGGCGACCTCGCGGCGGACCCGCTCGGCGTCGATTCCCTCTCGCTCGGCGACGCGGCGCATCTCCGGCGTGACGACCCCGGCAACGGCCCGTTCGTATTGTGTTCCGTCAGCCGCGCCCATCGGCGCCTCCGCTTCCGCGCAAGAAATCGGCCGCGCATCGGCGGCCGGAATCGCAACGCGGCGGGTTCCGTCCGCTTCCCTACGCGACTCGCCCGTCCGGGCTCGTCGATCAGGTTCGAAGGGTCGCTCTCAGTCCCGCTACGTCGGGACGCCCCTAGCGAACGCCGTTATTGTAGCGGTGGCAAGACGGCGGTGGCAAGGTTTCGCACGTCGGCGGCGCGACGCCTCAGACCTCGGCGTCGAACGAGCGGAGGCGGTCGCGGAGGCGCGCGGCGTCCTCGTAGCGTTCCTCGACCAGCGCCTCGTCGAGCTGCTCCCGGAGCTGCTGACGCGGATCGGGGGGAATCCGCTCGGCGATCTGCTCGGCGAAGTTCTCCAGGACGGACAGCTCGCCGGACGACTCGGCCATGTCGTCCTCGCCGTAGCGCTGGTAGAATTGCTTGACCTCGGCCATGCCCTCGCGCACGGCTGCGAGGGCCTCGCGCGGACGGTCGCGCCCCAGTTCGCGCTGGCCCCGCGCGCGGGTCTTCATCATGATCATGTACGGGCGGTATTGCTCGAACGCCACGCGGTCGAACTGCTCCTCGGCATAGGCGTTGAAGAAGTCCAGCAGGCGCAGATTGCGCTCCGCGTCGCGCTCCACGGCGCCGAACTCCTCGAGGACGAACTCGGCCAGGTAGCGATGGTAGAACATCACCGCCTCGGCGCGGAGCAGCTCGCACGCCTGCTCGTCCAGCGTGAAGCCCTCGTCGGAACCGTCGTGGGCGGCGCGGT
>JBMCUM010000236.1:0-3164 GCA_048622595.1 Planctomycetota bacterium
AACACCGGGCGGGCGAACTCCGCCCCGACCTTCACCAGGTAGTCGTTCGGCGTGACCACGTGTGCGTGCATCCCGTCCAGGGCGGCCATGTAGATCGCCGGATAGCACGCGATCGTCTTGCCCTCGCCGGTGGCCTCCTCGGCGATCCACCCGTCGTCGAGCACGAGCCCGGCGACGAGTTGCACGTCGAAGTGGCGGTGACGCTGGGCGCGCCAGGACGCCTCGCGGACCAGCGCGAAGGCCTCGGGCTTGATGCGTTCGCGGGCTTCACCGGCGGCCCGGCGCCTCTTGAGCTCGTCGCTTTTTTCGCGGATATGGGCGTCGCTCAGCGCGCGCATCTGCTCCTCGAGCGGGTTGATCCGCTCGCGGACGTAGCTCATCTTGCCGCGGATGATCCGCTCGTTGCGCGTCCCGCCGATGAGTTTCAGAAATGCCTTGCTTATCAAGTCGAGCATTCAGCTACCACCTTGCGAACACGCCTCCTCCTGCAAAGCCTCCCAGTTCGTTGCGAAGCAGCCAGCGGCTTCGCAGAAACCACTGGTCCGCACATGGGGTCAGGATTTCACTATTCATTCTTCATGAAGGGTTCACTACGGCCGGATGTAGACCGTCGAATGCCCCTCGTAGAGCACCTTGTAGACGAAATCGATGCCTTCGTCGGGCAGGCGGATGCAGCCGAGAGAGCTCTCCTCGCCGATGCTGGACGGGTCGTCGGTGCTGTGGATTCCGTATCCGTCGTGGCCGCGCGTGTTCTTGTCGATGCCCTTCATGGAGATCCACAGGCCCTTCTCTCCGAAGGCGTAGTCCGGGTCGCCGGGGTGGATAGGCCCCCTCAGGCCTGTCTCCGGCGGCGGGTACCACGCCGCGCGGCGGGCCTTGGCGTCGACGACCCACGAGCCGACCGGCGTGGACCCGTTCCTGCCCAAGCCCACGGGCAACCGGCGGACGAACGTGCGAGGCCAGTCCTCGCCGGCGCGCTGGAGAAACACGTCCATGACGAACTTGCTCTTGTGGACGGTCACGTGGAACGGACCCCGGATGAGCTTGTAGCTCCCGCCCGCCTGAAGCTTGCTGGCAGGGATGCCATTGGCCAAGAGGATCGCCGCGGCGGGGACGCGCAGGTCCATTCCGTTGACGATGCCCGGAACGGCCTTTCCGTTGACCCGCTTGTCCGCCAGACGGTCGCCCCGCTTGAACCGATACATCAGCGTATACGGATCGTCCGGATAGGCGCGGGACGAGAAGATCGTCCGCCTGGCCAGCTCCCACAGCGTCTGCCGTGCCTTCTCGGCATGCTCCTCGGGCAGATGGTCGGAAAACACCGCGGCCGAGAGCTTCGTCCGCGCGTCGATGAGCTTGCCGTCCTCGACGAGCTGCATTCCCTCGTCGTAGGCCCTGCGGGCGTCACGCTCGGCCATCGGCGGTCCGGACGGCGGGATCTTCGGCGAGGGCTTCGGCGCCGGGGCGGTGGTTGCGCCGCCCTCACCGTGCCCGTCCCCGTCATCGCTTGGCGCCTCTGCCGGGCTCGCATCGGCCGGGGGGATGTCGGCGGCGGGTGTGTCGCCGCCGTCGGCCGGCGCCTCCGACTCGTCGCCGTCGGTCAGCGTCACGCCCAGGGCGATCGCCACGGCGGCGATCGCCAGTCCGGTCAGCCAGAGGAGCCGTCTTCGCGTCCTGCGTCTCATGCGTCCTGCTCCGTCGGTTGGGGCTCTTCGGCGGGCGCGCGTTCGACGCGCGCGGGAAACGTCATCACCTCGGTATCCGTCACGAGGATGTCCACGGGATAATCGCTGGCGTGGACCGGGACGGACTCGACGACCTGCTCGGCGAAGGCCAGCCCGCACGCGACCGCGCGGACGTCCGCTCGGGCGAGGAAGCGGTCGTAGAACCCTGCCCCGCGACCGAGTCGGTTGCCCCGCCGGTCGTAGGCCAGCGCCGGAACGACGACCAGGTCGATGATCTCGGCATGCGCGGGCGCCGCCCCGGCCGGGGTGCGCAGCCCGTAGGCGTCCTCGTCCAGATGCTCATCGGCGAGCGAGTGCAGCTCGAGGGCCTCCATCCGCCGCGTGTCCCAGTCGACGGCGGGCACCAGCACGCGCTTGTCGTGCTGCCAGGCGGCCAGAGCAACCTCCGTGGTGTCCACCTCGTCGGGCACGTGCAGATACACCATGACGACCTCGGCGCGGGCGAACGCGTCAAGGGCGATGAGCTTTCCGCAGGCGGCACGGCTCTTGGCGGCGGCCACGTCGGCCGGCATATCGGCGAGCGTGCGCTGCATATCCTTGCGCAGGCGTGCCTTCACGGACGTATTCAACCATGTTGCCCCCGGCGTCGCAAGCCCCGCGGCGTCCGCGCAAGCCCCCGCCGCAGCGTGCGGCGCTGTCCGGGGCGGCTCGTGCGGCGCTCAGGGCACGGCGCCGTTGCGGGTATCGGGATGCACCAGCACGGCGCCGCTGCCCGGCAGGAGCGTCAGCTTGCGAACCACCTCGCCGCCGACGGCGTCGCGCATCGGCACGTCGAGATGCACGACCGCGGCCCCGTCGGCGCCCGGGGGCAGCCACAGCACCTCTCCGCCGGCGAAGCGGCGCCGGGCGAGACGGTCCTTCTTCGGCTCGACGAGCTGGTCCACCGCTGCGCCCAGCGGCGCGTCCCACAGGCGGTACCAGCCGTGGCGGTGACCGTGGGTCGAGTCCGAATAGAGAAAGGCGGCGTCGGTGTAGATCAGCGTCCGGATCAGCTCCCGCCGCATCTGCCTGGTGTCGGACCGCTCACCGAACACCTCGTTGATGCTGATCCGCCGCCCGCCGGGCGTCCCGCCGAGCGGCTGGAGCTTCGCGTCCGTGGCGGCGATGCGGGCATAGAACGCCTCGGTGCCCAGACGTCCGTGACGATGGTGAATCGAGTCCTCGTACATAATCCCGTTGACGTACGGCGCCAGCCACCCCTGCCGCTCGGTCATGTACCCCGCGTTGACCAGCACGGGCAGCTCCGCCCCGCACGCGCGCCGGATCCGCTTGAGCAGCGTGACCCAAGCGATGCGGCTATCGGCATCGTAGCGCACGTTGTCAAGGAACACCCCAGCAGCGCCGTCCGCGGCCTGGTGTATCGCGCGGACGCGCCGGGCGACGTGCGCGATGTATCCGGCGTCGGAGATATCCATCTTC
>JBMCUM010000237.1:0-3154 GCA_048622595.1 Planctomycetota bacterium
TCGAGTTCCTGGTACTCCTCGGCCAGCAGCAGTGCGATTCGCTTTCCGTTCAGGCGCATGGTAGTTTCTTTCGCTGAGACTTTCCGCGGCGCCGGTCCGCGCCTCGCGCGTATTCTATGCGCGAAAAACCGCCCACGCCGGGCGTGGGCGACCTGGAGCCGAGGGGATTCGAACCCCTGACCTGTTGATTGCGAACCAACCGCTCTCCCAACTGAGCTACGGCCCCTGGCGTCGAACGGGAGTATACCGCATGGTCGGGGCGTATGTGAAGCTCAAACCGCCGGTGATGCGCAAGACGATTCGCTCGGAAGATGCACGGCGAACGTCGTGCCCGCGGCGGGGGCAGAGTCGACCTCGATCCACCCACCGCAGGATTCCACGATGTCGCGGCAGAGCGTCAGGCCCAGCCCGTGGCCTGCATCGGCGCCGTCGCTGCGGGTGGTGAAGAACGGATCGAAGATACGCTGCACAACGTCCTCGTCGATCCCCACGCCGGTGTCGGCCACGCGGATCTCGACCTCGCCGTCGTGCGCCCGGGCGATGACCTCGATCCGCCGCGGTTGCGGGGCGTCGACCACGGCCTGGCGCGCGTTGATCAGAAGGTTCAGCAGAACCTGCTGAAGCTCGGCGCGGCGCGCGACGAGCTCGAGATGATCGGGCACGTCGACCGCCAGCTCGATGCGGTCCTTCTGCGGGTCTCGCGCCATTGCGGCGAGGGACTCGCGGACGATTTCGCCCAGCGTGACCCGCTCGGGTTCGGCCGCCCCGCTGCGCGTCATGTCGAGGATGGCGCGGCAGATGGTCACGGCCTGCTCGCCCCCGGCGGCGGCGCGTTCGATGGCCTTGTCGGTCAGGGCGGGGTTGTTCCGCGCCAGTCGCGCGTAGTTGATCACCGGCGTGAGGATATTGTTGAACTCGTGGGCGACCATCGCCGTCATGGTCCCGACGGTCGCCAGACGCTGGGCATGACGCAGTTGCCCGCGCAACGACGCCACCTCCCGCCGAAGCCGCTGCAGCTCCGCCTGGTGCGTCGAGCAGCTCGCGCCTCGCTTGTCGGCCGCGGTGGTGGTCACACGCATCCTCGCTGGCGTGCGGGGGGCGAAGCTCCGCGCGTTCGCCCCTACAATAATCGGCCCGCGCGTCGCGAAACTTGAGGGGCTCTGATACGATAGGGCGCTGATGAACGTCATCGCCCACGGGATTGACATGGTGGACTGCCAGCGCCTGCAGGCGGCGGTCGATCGCCACGGACGCCGCTTTCTCCAGCGAGTGTTCACCGACGCCGAGCTGGGCTATTGCCTCGGGCGCCGCAGGGAGCTGGAGCACCTGGCCGGGCGGTTCGCCGCCAAGGAGGCCGTCCTGAAGGTCCTCGGTACCGGATGGCGAGAGGGGATCTGCTGGACGGATATCGAGATACGCAACGAGCCCTCCGGGCGCCCTTCGGTCTCGCTGGGCGGGCGCTGCCGCGAACTCGCCGACGGGCTCGGCATGGGCGACGTGCTCGTGTCCATCAGCCACGTTCGCACGCACGCCATCGCCTCGGCCATCGGGCTGACCGGCGACGGGCGTTGAGGTGAATCGCCCGGCATGCCCCCGCGTCCCGTGACAATCTTTCTTTCGGCCGCCGAGGCAAGTGGCGACCAGCACGCCGCCCGGCTCATCGAGGCGCTCCGCCGGCGCATCCCGGACGCTCGATTCATCGGCGTGGCGGGCGAGCGGATGGCCGAAGCGGGCTGCGAGGTGCTCGCCGACGTGACAAGGCGCGCGAGCATGCTGGGCGGGGCGGTGTGGCAGCTTCGCTACTACGTCAAGACGATCCGGCGCGTGCAGCGGCAGATCACCGAGATCCGTCCGGACCTGCACATCCCGGTTGACTCTCCGGCGATGAACTGGCACCTCGCCTCGGCGGCGCGCGACGCCGGCGCCGCGGTCATGTACTACATCGCCCCCCAGGTCTGGGCCTGGGCGCCCTGGCGCGCCGGCAAGCTCGCACGCCTGACCGATGCGGTCGCCTGCATCCTGCCGTTCGAGCAGCGATACCTCCGCGACCGCGGCGTCAACGCGACCTACGTCGGCCACCCGCTGTTCGAAACGCTCCCGCACCGACCCGACCCGCTGCCCGATCTGGCGGAGGCCTGGTCCGAGGGCACGTGGCGGGTGGCGCTGCTTCCGGGCAGCCGGCCCGGCGAGATCCGTCAGCACGCCCCGGCACTGGCCGCAACGGCCGAGGCGATCACGCGCCGCTGGCCCAAGGCGAAGTGCACGTTTACCGCGCATTCCGAGCAGGGCGCCGCGGCGCTGGGCAAGATCCGCCGTCGCAGCGACGCGGACATCGCCGTCGGGCGCACCCGCGAGGTGCTCGCCGACACCCATTTCGCCGTGGCGGTCAGCGGGACGGTGACGCTGGAGGTGGCCTATTTCGGCGTGCCGATGGCGATCTTCTACCGCACCAGCCGGCTGCTGCGAGCCGCGCTGCGCGCAGTAGGGCGGTGGGGCGTGCCCACGCCGCACTTCTCCCTGGTCAACATCCTCGCCGGACGGCGGATCGTGCCCGAGCTGGTACCCTGGCACGGCGCCAGCAGGCCCCTCGTCCGCCTGGTCATGGAGATGCTCGACGACCTGGGATACCTCTACGAGGCACGGCAGGAATTGATCGACCTGATCGACCCGGTCCGCCGGCGGATGGACCGACCGGCCTCGGACGCCGCGGCCGAACTCGCCTGCAAGACCCTCCACAAAGCTCGCCGGCTCGTGACCCCCACCCGCTCCGCGCCGCGGGCGCGGGCGCCGCGGCGCTGATCGCCGCACCTAGGACACGGACGTTCCCGGCGGGACCTCCCGTTCCGGCGTGAGCACCACGACGTCGTCCATAGCGCGCCCGCCGACCACGGCCGCCAGCAGCATGCCCTGCGACTCCAGCCCGCGCATCTTCCGGGGCTGGAGGTTCGTCACGACGACGATTTGCCGGCCGATCAGCGCCTCCGGACTGTAGAAGCCCTTGAGCCCCGCGATGATCTGCCGCTGCTTGTCGCCGAGGTCGATCTTCAGCACCAGCAGCTTGTCGGCGTTTGGATGCTCGGCGACCTCCAGCACCTTCGCCACGCGCAGGTCCAGCTTGGTGAAATCGTCGAATTCGATGGTCGGTTTCTCGTCG
>JBMCUM010000238.1:0-3148 GCA_048622595.1 Planctomycetota bacterium
CGTTTATCCCCGCTAACGTCGTTGGTCCAGCGGCTAAAGTTGCGTTGTCGTATTAGCTGCCTTCAGCGGTTGGGCGTCTGCCAATCCAACGACGTTCACATTGTGGCGTTGGCGCGCGTTAGCGGCGCACGGACGTTGTGCTCACGGGACAGAGCACTGCACGCGGATTTCCGTAACGCCCGGCTCGTGGCAAGACCAAGGGGCCGAGTCTATCAAAACACATCCCATCAACAGCTTCTTACACATACGACCGGGTGCCCGTTCAGTCGCGATCAGTAAGTAGGGCACCCAACCTTGCTTGCGTGCGCTTATGCGATCGTTCGAATGGCTGCACCGGCGACGCGGACGTGCGCACGGGCGCTTCCGGGCGGGGCGTGGTGGCGGTCAGTCCTCGCGCGGGGGTTGGCGCTTCCAGAAGTCGTGGGCAAGGTCGGGTCTTCGGATGTGCCCGCCGCGGATTTCCCGCATCCGGGTCTGGTCGAAACCGTGCCGGCGGAGGTATCGGAAGGCGGCCCAGGACTCGTCGCGGATCTTGGGGAAGTCGTCCTTTCCCCAGAACACGAGGATGGGCAGGTCGCGCGCCGCGTCGGTCAGCTCGATGTGCTCGAAGATGTCGAGCTTGCAGTTGCAGGAGCGGGCGACGAGGCAGTTGAACCGCTCGGGGTTTCGCAGGCCGGTGTGGTACAGCGGGAAGCCGCCGGAGGAGAACCCCGTCAGCAGCACGCGGCGCTCGTCGATGGCGTAGCGGCGCTTCAGGTCGTCCAGCACGGCCAGTATGGTCTTCTCGTCCCGCGCCAGGTCCTCGTACCACAGCGACCGGATCACGGGCAGGATGCCCTGGACGCTGCGGAGCTTGGGCGCGGCGACGATGAACCCCTCGTCCTGCGCCAGGCGCTTCCACGCGTCGATCTGCTTGGTGTGCGTGTCGTAGCCCGGCTTGTCCGTCCCGTGCAGCGTGATCACCAGCGGCCACTTCCGCTCCGGCGTGTAGTTGTCCGGAACGTACTGCCAGTAGGTCGCGTCGGTGACCGGCTCGCGGCGCCGCTCGGCGGGGACGGGGACGTCCTGGCTCTGCCAGACCGGGCAGCCGCTGCACGCCAGAAGCACAAGCGTCAGTGCGGTCAGTCGCATCGCGGTGGTCCTTTGAGGTTCGGCGCCGTCGGGCTCGCCGCGACGGCTTCGCGCGGCCGGGCGTGCGAGCGCGTGCGGCGCTGCCGGTCAGTATACGGGCTGACGGGGCGGGCGTTGAACATTGCTTTGCCCGGCGCCGTCGGGCTATGATAAAAGCAGACGCGCCGCGCGCATGCCAATGGGAGAGATGATGGCCCGCCCGCTTCGCCTGACCACCGTATGCTGCCTCGCGTTGCTCGTCTCGGCCGCCGGGGCCGGGGCGCTCGAGCCGCGGGAGGTCGCCGTCGTCGCCAACGCCGAAAGCGCCGACTCGGTGGATCTGGCGCGGATGTACCTCAAGGCGCGCGACATCCCCGCCGACCGGCTGATCCTGGTGCACACGACGACGAAGTACCGCATCTCGCGCGAGAACTATCAGTCGCAGCTCGCCGAGCCGATCCGCAAGGTCCTCCGCGACCGCGGGCTGGACGACGACATCCGCGCTTTGTGCCTCATGTGGCACGTTCCGGTCCGCGTGGGCAAGGAGCGCCTGCCGCGCGTCGATGCCGCCCGCGCCGTCTTCGAAAAGCACGCGAAGCGCGCCCGCTATCGCCTGGCCGGCGCGCTGGAGCTGCTCGAGGACGTCGGCAGGAAGTTTCCCGAAGTCGACGCCGACGGGATCGAGCCGCTGGGCGATCTGTTCCCGGGCGAGCGGACCACGCCCGACCCGCTGCCCGAGATGGACAAGCTGCTGGGCAAGGTCGGCCGCGTCCTCCCGGCCAAGCGCAAGGCCGTTGCCGACCTCGGCGACCCCGCCAGGCGCAAGATCGCCTGGCGCCAACTGCTGGCGCTGGTCAACGAGATCCACGGGCTGCGCGGCGTGCTCCAGTACGTCAACAAGCACCGCCCGCCGGTGGAGCTGGACCTGCGCGACCTGATCGACCGCTACAAGGCCGCCCAGAAGGAACTGGCCGCTGTGCAGGACGCCAAGCTCAGCGGCGAGACAGCCGAGACGCTGGTCGACGTGCTCGGGCGGATGGGCGGCGCGGCCGGCATCGGCGCCAACGCCCACCGGCGCGGCGAGAATCTCAAGCGATTCGGCTGGGCCGACGCCTCCGTCGACAGCGAGCTGGCGCTGCTGTGGTGGGGCGATTACGAGACCGCCGGGTGGCGCGGAAACCCGCTGCACTGGAAGACCGCCGCCCGACTGGCGGACCAGGACATCCCGCCGACGCTGATGACGGCGCGAATCGACGGGCCCACCCCGGCGATCGCGCGGCGGCTGATCAACGACGCGATTGCGGCGGAGAAGTCCGGCCTGACCGGCACGTTCTACATCGACGCCGGCGGACGTTCCGCCGAGTACGACAAGCACCTCAAGGACCTGGCGCGCCTGCTGCGCCGGGGGGTGGATTCCGACAAGATCGACGTGCACCTGGACACGGCCAAGTCGGTCCTTGCCGCCGGCGAGGCGCCGAACGCCGCGCTGTACGTGGGCTGGTACAGTTTGAAGAAGTACGTTCCGGCCTTTACGTGGAAGCAGGGCGCGGTGGGCTGGCACATCGCCAGCTTCGAGGCCGCCCATCTCCGCTCGCCCGACAGCGACGAGTGGTGCGTCAAGATGCTGCAGAACGGCGTGGCCGCGACGGTCGGACCGGTCGCCGAGCCGCTGCTGCACGCGTTTCCGCTTCCCGAGGACTTCTTCGCCCTGCTGCTGACGGGACGCTACACCCTCGCCGAGTGCTACTGGCGCACCTGCCCGCTGGTGAGCTGGCGGATGACGCTCATCGGCGACCCGCTGTACAACCCCTTCGCCGGGCGCGGGCTGCTGCGGGCCGGCGACCTGCCCGACGGGCTCGCCCCGGCCGGCGAATAGCCCCATCCGCCCCCCGGCCTGTGCGCCGAATGCATCCGTTCGTGTCGCATCAATTCGTTGACGGACCTGCGGATGCGGGGGTAGCATACGTCGCGCTGCGGACCCCGCTTAATACTACAACGAAAGTTCCGCCGTGTTTTGCGACAACGCAGCGGGGATAAA
>JBMCUM010000239.1:0-3143 GCA_048622595.1 Planctomycetota bacterium
GTCGCGGCCCTGCGCGATGAGCGGAGAACGGACACGCGACAGATCGCCGCGAGCTTACGCGGCGGCGAGCAGGTGCGCGACCTGGCGGGCGTGGACGTCATGACCATGCCGCCCAAGGTCGCCAGGCAGTTTCTGGAGATGGATCTGCCGCCGGAGGAGGTGACCGACCGCACCGGCGAGGACTACCGCCCCCCGCTGGCCGACGGCGTCGCCCCCGAGGCGGTCCGCCTGTCGACGCTCTGGGAGGTGCCCGGCGAAGTCCGCCGGGCGGTCGATGAGCTGGACACGCGTGCGCTGACGGATATGGACCCGGGCGACCTGGTCGCGGCGCTGTCGGGGCGCGGCGTGGCGGACCTGCTGGTGGAGTTCAGCGACGAGGAGGTCGCCGCCAGTCGCCGCGATGGCAAGATCCCCCGGCTCGATCATTGGCGCGAGCAGCTCGCCGCCGGTCGCGTCGGGCTCGATACGCTGATGAATCTCGCCGGGCTGAACGCGTTCGCGTCCGACCAGGACGCCATGGACGAGCGGGTCGCCGCGGCGATGCAGACGGTGTAGGTGCGAATCGACACGGTGCTGCCCACGGCGCCGGCGGCGCGGGGGCAACACCGCCTACGGCGGCGGGATCGTGACCCAGTCGCCGTGCGCGGCCGCCCAGTCGACAAGCAGCTTGTGCAGCCGCGCCCGGCGCTCGGCGTGCCGGGGCAGGACGGCCAGGTTGACCGTCTCCAGCGGGTCGGCGGCGAGGTCGTACAGGTCGGCGGCGCCGGCATCGTCGCAGGTCAGCTTCCAGTTCCCGTCGATGACGGTTCGCCGGATGTCGCCTACGGTCGGGTTGCCGGAATACTGGCAGAATACGGGGCGTCGGGGCGGCGCGGTCCGGGCGAGGGCGTCGCCCAGCGGCACCCCGTCGATCCCGTCGGGAGCGGGCAGGTCGAGGCGCTCGGCGAGCGTGGGCAGCACGTCAAGATGGCTGACGGGCGTCTCGCAGGCGCGCGGCGCGACGCCCGGTCCCCGGAAAATCAGCGGGATGCGGATCGCCTGCTCGTACATCTCCATCTTCTGGTACATCCCGTGCTGCCCCAGGTGGTCCCCGTGGTCGCTGGAGAACATCACCAGCGTCTCGTCGGCCTCGCCGACGTCCTCCAGGACGCCGAGCACGCGTCCGATGCCGTCGTCGGCGAGCTTGACCAGCCCGAGGTGGGCGGCCCAGACGCGGGGCCAGTGGTCCGCCCGGACGCCCTCGGCGATCCGCGCGGCCGCACCGGCGCGCCACGCGGGGGGCTCGCCCTCGGCCGGGACGCCCACGTTGGCCGGCAGCTCCAGGCGGTCGGGGTCGAACATGCTGAAATAGGGCTCCGGGACGCGCAGCGGCGGATGCGGCGCCCAGAGGTACAGGAACAGCGCGAACGGGCGGTCGTGCGGGCGACGCAGGAATTGCACCGCGCGGTCGCAGAACCACCAGTCCTTGAAGTGCTCGACGGCGCCAGGACAGGGCGCGGTGTGGACGGAGCTGTACCGCCGCTGCTCGAGCTTGCCTGCGCAGGTCTCGGTGATGGTCACCTTGAACGCCGGATCGACCGGTCCGGACTCGTCCACGCCGGCCGATTTCAGATACTCGGCGTGGTCGCCGGGGTGGAGGCACACGCTCCAGTCGATGCGGTCCAGCAGGTCCGGGCGGACGCGGATGTGGTGGACGCCCACGTGGGCCATCTCGTAGCCCGCCTCGGCAAGCATCTGGTGGATGGTCACGTGGTCGCGAGCCGTGGCACCGTTCCAGTCGTTGTAGACCACGCCGTTGGCGGTTGGGTAACGCCCGGTCGCCAGCGCCGTCCGCGCCGGGACGCACAGCGGACACGTGTTGTACGCCCGCGAGAAGGAGGCGCCCTCGGCGGCGAGGCGGTTGATGTTCGGGCAGACCTCGATGCCCGACTGCACCATGCCGACGCTGTCGCCGCGCTGGTGGTCCGTCATGATCACGAGCAGGTTGGGGCGCTTGGGCATGTCAGATCCTTCCTTCCGTCCGCCGCGGGCGCGCCGATGGTACCGGCTGGTCCGCCGGATGCAACGTGCGCGGGCGCAGCGAAGCGCGGCGGCCGGGAGCGCCCGACCGCCTCGCGATGGTGCGGTCCTGCCGCCGTTGCGCTCGGCGCGGCGATCAGCGCTTGCGGGTCCCGCCGGTCTGCTTCCGTGACTGCTTCGCGCCCTTGCGGCGGGCGTTGCGTGCGGACTTCCTGCCCGACTTCTTCGCGGACTTCCTGCCGGATGTCCTAGCGGACTTGCGGGCGGCTTTCCTTCACGCCTTCTTGCGGGACTTCCGCACGGTCTTGGCGGATTTCTTCGATTGCGGGGCGCCCTTTGCCGCCTCCCCGTGGCGGATCGCCGCCTGCGCCGCCGCCAGCCGCGCCACCGGAACCCGATAGGGCGAGCAACTGACGTAATCCAGCCCGACCTCGTGGCAGAACGCGATGCTGCTGGGGTCCCCGCCGTGCTCGCCGCAGATGCCGAGCTTGAGCTTCGTGTTGGCGGCGCGACCCTTGTCGGCGGCGATGCGGACCAGCTCGCCGACGCCCGCCCGGTCCAGCGTCTGGAACGGGTCGGCGTCGTAGATGCCGAGCTCGACGTACTGCTTGAGGAACTTTCCCGCGTCGTCCCGGCTGAACCCGCAGCCCATCTGCGTCAGGTCGTTGGTTCCGAAGCTGAAGAACTCGGCCTCGGCGGCGATCGCGTCGGCGGTCACGGCGCCGCGCGGGACCTCGATCATGGTGCCGATCTTGATCGGCGGGGTCTGCTTGCCCTTGTTCTCGTGGCGGACCTGCTGAAGGACGTCCTCGACGATCCGCTTCTGGTGGGTGAACTCGCTGGCGTTGCCCACGAGGGGGATCATGATCTCGGCCTTGGCGCCGCGGACCGCGTAGGCGGCCTCGATGATCGCCCGCGCCTGCATCGCCGTGATCTCCGGATAGGCGATGCCCAACCGGCACCCGCGGTGCCCCAGCATCGGGTTCATCTCGTGCAGGGCGTCCACTTTCCGGCGAACCTTCTCGACCGACACGCCCATCGCCTCGGCCATCTGCTTCTGTCCGTCGGTGTCGTGCGGGACGAACTCGTGCAGCGGCGGGTCCAGCAGGCGGATGGTGGCGGGG
>JBMCUM010000240.1:0-3128 GCA_048622595.1 Planctomycetota bacterium
GTATTAGGCGAACCATCGCGCCAATCGCTTGAAAAAGCCGTGTTCTTCCTTGACTAACAGGCCACCCTGTCCCAATTTATTCGCGAGCGCCGCCAGACAGCGTGTCGCCGGGGCGCGCGGATAGGCGAGGACGACGGGCTGGCGGCGGCGGACGGCCTCGGGGAGTTTGGGGTCCCGCAGCACGTACCCCGCATCCAACACCGACGCGCCCAGGAACTGACGGGCCACGTGCGAGAAACGCTCGTACGTCGCGCGACCCTCGTGACGGTCGGCGACCATGTTCGTCAGCAGACTCAGGCGCCCTTCGTATTCGTGACGGACGAGAAGCTTGACCACGGCGTAGGCGTCCGTGACGGCAGTCGGCTCGGGCGTGGCGACCACGATGGCGTTGTCGGCCGAGGCGGCGAACCGCAGCGTCGCCGGACCGATCCCGGCTCCGCAGTCGACGACGATGAAGTCGTTGTCGGCCTCCAGGGCGGTCAGCTCCTCGACGAGGCGGCGTTGCTCGAACTCCGACAGGCGGGTCATCCGCTCCAGTCCGCTGGCGCCGCAGACCAGTTGGACCCCGCAGGGCAGGTCCACGATGACCTCCCCGAGACGCTTGCTTCCGGCGACCACGTGGGACAGGTCGTACCCGGCCGTGACGTCCAGAAGCACGTCCAGGTTCGCCAGGCCCAGGTCCGCGTCGACCAGCGCCACGCGGTTTCCCCCGGCCGACAGGAGGATCGCCAGGTTCAGCGCGACGTTCGACTTTCCCACGCCGCCCTTTCCGCTGGCCACGGCGATGGTCCGCGTGCTGCGCACGTCACGCATCAGTCGGCGGAGCTTGCCTGCCTGGTCGTCACGCGTCACGGGGGTCTCCGGCAATCCGTCCGGCCAGGTCGTCGGCGTCGGCCGGGGCGATGTCGTCGGGCACGTCCTGCCCGGTGGTCACGTAGCTCAGCGGCGACTCGCAGCAGGCGGCGAGGTTCAGGGCGTTTCCGTACGTTTCGGCTTCGTCGAGCTTGGTCAGGCAGATCCGGTTGGCGCCCAGCGGGGCGAAGCGCTCGACGACGCGGCGGGTGCAGGCGCGGCCGCCGGTGGCAGCGACGACCAGGTGGATCTCGTCGGCCTCGGCGCCGGCGAGCATGCGGCGCAGCTCGCCGAGGCGGACCGCGTCGTTCTGGCTGCGCCCGGCGGTGTCGATCAGTACCAGGTCGGCGTCGCCGGCGGCGCGGACCGCCTGGCGGAGCTGGCCCGCCCCCAGCGCCGTCCGCAGCGGGACCTGGATGATGTCCGCGTACGTCTTGAGCTGGTCGACCGCGGCGATGCGGTAGCTGTCCAGCGTCACCAGGGCGACCCGCCGGTCGTCGTGGAGCTTGGCGTTGGCGGCGAGCTTGGCGATCGTCGTCGTCTTGCCCACCCCCGTCGGGCCCACCAGCGCGATCACCCGCCTGCCCTGGCTTGTGGGCGCCGATGTGCGAATCCGCCCGGCGATGAGCCGCCGCAACGCCGGGAACAGAACGTCCCGGTCCCCGAGCTGCTCGCCGGTCAACTCGCGGCGGAGGTCGGCGACGAGCTCGGCGGCAAGCTCCGGCGCGACGTCCTGCTCGATGAGCCGGTCGCGACAGGTCAGCACTGCCGGCGGAAGCTCCGGCTCGCCGCGCCCGCGGGCCAGCAGCGTCGCGACCATCTTGCGGATCTCGGCGACCTCGCGGGGCACGCCGGCGGCGGGGGGCGCCGCGTCCGTCGTCGTCGCCGCGGCGGCGCGGTCCGGCGTTTCGGGCGCGGCGTCGGGTTCGGGTCTGTCGGGCTCGTAGCGTCCTGCCCCGGCGGCGCCGACGCGCGCCGGGGCGCGGACGGTGCTGGCGGCGGTGACTTCCCACACGCGCCTTCCGCCGAAGAGCTTCAGCAGGGCGCCCTTGCGACTGCGACGGGTGTGGAGGATGACGGCGTCGCGGCCCAGGTCGGACTTCACCTCGGCCAGGGCATCGGCCATCGTCGTGGCGTGGTAGGTCCTGGTGTCCATGGTCTAGCTCTCTGCGCGGTGGGTCTGTCGCGGCGTTCCGGCCGCGACGGTGACGGCGGATTCGACCGACGCGCGGTCGACCTCGTCGTAGGCGAGCACGGCGGTATCCGCATCGGCGGGGGCGATGAGCTTCCGCAGCGCCGGTCGCAGCGGCGCGGCGCACAGCACCACGGGACGGCGCCCCCGTCGGCGAATGCGGGTCAGCTCGGCGGCGACGGCGTCGGTGATGCCTTCGGCCAGCGCCGGCGGCAGCGTGGTCGCGGGGCCTTCCGACGTCTCGTGCAGGTGGGCGTGGATGGCGTTTTCCAATTCCGGCTTGAGGCGGACACACCACAGACGCCCGTCGGAGGAAGCATAGTGTTGTCCCAGCGTCCCGGTCAGCGCGGATCGCACCTGCTCGGTGATTTCGTCGATGCGGTCCGTCCGCTCGGCGGCGTCCGTCGCCGCCTCGAGGATGCCCTCCAGGTCGCGGATGGGCGCCGCCTCGCCCAGCAGACGCCGGAGGATTTGCTGCACCCGCCCCAGCGACAGCTTCCGGCGGACCTCGGCGACCAGGTGCGGGTGCTCGCCCTCCAGCGACGAGAGCATCCCCGCGACCTGCTCGCGGGACAGCAGCTCGGCGGCGCGGGCGCGGATGACCTTCCCCAGGTGCGCCATCAGCACGTCGACGGCGGGGACGGTGCGGTAGCCCATCCGCGTGGCGCGGTCGGCGCGAGCGGGCTCGATCCACACCGAGGGGATGTCGAAGATCGGGTCGGTTCCCTCGCGTCCTTCGAGCTTGCCCGCGGCGTGCTCGCCGGGCACGGCCAGAAGGCGTCCGGCGTAGAGCGTTCCGCCGGCCACCACCGCGTCGCGAACGCGGATGCGGTACTCGTGGGCGCCGAGGCGGAGGTCGTCGCGGACGCGCACCCGCGGGGCGAGCAGGCCCAGCTCCTCGCCGATCTCGGCGCGGATCGCGGCGACGCGGTCCAGCAGGCGGTCGTCCTCTGCCAGGCGGACCAGCGCGAAGCCCAGCTCGATCCGCAGCGGGTCCACGCGTCCGGCGACGGGCTCGCCGGCGGCGTCGCGGCGGGTCGCGGTGTCGGCGCGCGGTGCGGAGGCGTTGTCGCCGGGGCGGTCC
>JBMCUM010000241.1:0-3127 GCA_048622595.1 Planctomycetota bacterium
GGTCGCCCCGGCGACGGACGAAGGACCGCGCCGGCGTGGCGCCGTCGCCGATGTAGACCCGCACGCCGCCCAGGGCCTCGGACCGCTCCGGGATGTAGACCACGTCGGGAACGTAGAACACGGCGACACGACCGGCGGTGATGCGATACCCCACCGCCGGGCAGCGGGTCGAGTGCACGACCTCGAACGCCTCGAACGTGATGCCCTGGAGGTCGATCGGCCAGCGAGGCCGGATCGTCCGCCTCTCGCTGATCGGCATCGCGTCGATGATCCCCCAGGTGACCTCCGTGGCGTACACCGGACACGGCGCCCCCTCTGACAGACCGTCGGCGTGGTCCGGGTGGGCGTGCGTCAGCACGATCGCCCGCGGCGCCACCCGCCCGATGCGCCCGCGCCAGTCCGTCCCGCAGTCGACCATCACGCCCCGCCCGCGGTAGCTCACCATCAGCGAGGTGTGCATGCGGTGGCGCCGCGTGCGCTCGTCGATCTCGCCGCGCGTGCCCAGGAACGTCAGCTTCATCGCCCGCCCTGCCCTTCATCGGCGTCCGCCTGCTCTTCGCTCTGCCGCCGCCGCTCGCTGCGGGCCTCGGCGCGATCCTGGGCCGCCAGCTCCCGCTGCCGGGCCTCAACCGCCTCCTCGTGGGCGCGGTCGCCCGCCCCGCCGGCGCGACGCGCGTCCAGCTCGGCGAGCAGCTCGGCCCGGCCGTACACGATCAGCGTATCGCCGGCGTGCATTTCCGTCTGCCCGCGCGGAGCGCCGATGTACGTCCCGTCGGACCGCAGCACACCCAGGACCAGCACGCCCTCGCCCTGGACGTCGCAATGGCGCAGCGGCTTGTCGGCCAGCCAGTCGCCTGGGTCGACATGGAGCTCCACGACCGTGTAAGGTCCGGACAGCCGCAGCAGACTGGCGTAGTCGCGTACGTCCAGATCGGTCCATCGACGCAGCGCCCGCTCGATGACGCGGCTGATGAACCGGTCCACGACCCGGCTGCGCGAAACGAGCCACAGCGCCACCACGCCCCCGCCAAGCCACGCCAGGCGCGCCAGCTTCGCCGCGTCCGGCGCCGGTCCGACGAAGGACAGGATCAGCGAGACGATGATCGTCACCAGCCCGGCGCTGCGCACGATCATCAGCATCATCACGATGCGCCGGCGCACCGGGTGGCGGACGATCTGCTCGGATTCGGATGTGGTAAAGCCCGTGCCCGTAAACGCCGACCGCGCCTGGAACCGCGCCGCCTCCTGTGACATACCGGTCAGCGCAAGGGCGACCGTCGCCAGCCGCGTGATAATCAGCGACAGGCCCAGAACCACCAGCACCGTGATCACGCCGATGATGCCGATCATACGACTCGCTCCCGCAGCTCGATCCGCTTGCGGTTATTCTACGAGCGACCGCCTCCTTGCCAAGCCGCTTGCGGCCTGGCGCGGAGGCACACTACAATTCCGTTCGTAGGGAATCACGCACCACGTGGCTGGTTTGACGCAACGCCCGGGGAGCAGGTATGGAACCCACTGCCGGCTGGCCGCTTGTCGCACTGGCGTTGTTCCTGCTGGCCGGGTACGTCGCCCACGTCACCGGTCCGCGGATTCACATCCCCAGCGTGACGATCCTGCTGCTCGTCGGCGCGCTGTGCGCTCCGGCGGTGCTCGACGTCGTCCCGCAAGCCGTTGCCTCCTGGTTCCCCATGGTCGCGCACATGGCCCTGGCGATGGTCGGCTTCCTGTTGGGTGAGCGGTTCGTAGGCAAGGGCCTGCGCAAGCACGGCAAGACCGTATTCCTCGTGATGATCAGCGAGACCCTCCTGGCCGCCCTGGTGGTCTTCGCGGTCACGATTGCAGTCGGGGCGCCGCTGCCGCTGGCGATTCTGCTGGCCGGTATCGCGCCGGCATCGGCGCCGGCGGCGATCTTCGAGACCGTTCGGGAAGGGCACGCCAAGGGACCGCTGACCGACACCGTTCTCGGGGTAGTTGCGATTGATGATGCCGCCGGAGTCATACTCTTCAGCGTCCTTTTTGTCGCGGCCAAGAGCATCGCTGGCGCTGAAGCTCACGGAACGGAAATCTTGCGCGCCCTGTGGGAGATCGGCGGGGCGGTCGCGCTGGGGGCCGCGATCGGACTGCCCATGGCCTGGATCACGCGGCGCGTCCGCCGCGGCGAGCCCACGCTCGTCGAGGCCGCGGGGTTCGTGTTCCTCGCCGCCGGCGTAGCCAGCGCCATCGACGTTTCGTACCTTATGGCGGCCATGACGCTCGGCGGCGTTCTCGCGTGGCGCGTCGGCGATAACGCACGCCCCTTCCACGCCGTCGAGGGCGTCAGCGAGCCGTTTCTGGCCGTCTTCTTCATCCTGGCCGGGTTCCGATTCGAGCTGTCGGCCTTGGGCAAGCTCGGATGGATTGCCCTGGCATATGTGATCGCCCGCGCGGCCGGTCTGATCGGGGGCGGCTATCTGGGGGGGCGCATCTCGGGCGCGCCCAAGGTGGTCCAGAAACGCGTGGGCTACTGCATTCTCCCCCAGGCCGGCGTCGCACTGGGTTTCGCCCTCCTCGCCCGCGAGCAGATGCCGCGATACGGCCAAGCCGTCCTTCCGCTGGTCATCGCCACGACCGTGCTGTTCGAGGTCGTCGGCCCGGCGGTGGCGCGCTGGCACCTGCGCCGCGCCGGCGAGCTGGGCGTGCCCGCCGGCTTGCCCCCCGCGAGCGGGAGCGAAGGCCCCGCCGCTCAAACCGGTGGCGTACAAGCCGACTCCGGAGGCGCTCCGCTGACTAAAGAGACCTGAGCACCACCGGCTCGCCCGCCCCCTGCCGGCCCGCATGCTCGCGCGGGACAGCGCCGCCGGCGAGGACCGCTTCACCCGCCGACGCCCGCCACCGTGGGCAGGGCTTCAGCCCCTGACGCCCGCGGGGACAGCCAAGACGCTTGACGTGCGTCGCGGGCGGCGGCATAATCACGGTATTGGCCGCGGCCGATGTGCGGGCGTAATTCAGTGGCAGAATGCCAGCTTCCCAAGCTGGACGTCGGCGGTTCGAATCCGCTCGCCCGCTTCATGACGCCCGTTGACAGGACTTGTCAGCGGGCGTCTATCTTGCGCCCCGTCAAAAGCTTACGGCGATCCGGTTCGCC
>JBMCUM010000242.1:0-3113 GCA_048622595.1 Planctomycetota bacterium
GCGGGCGCGCCACTCGGCGGCGTCGCCCGGCGTCGGTTGGGTGGCGGCGTGGCGCGCGCCGCGGCGGCGCTGGAGGTCCCGCGCCGCGGCGGGGTCCTGCAGGGCGCGTTCGGCGCGGAGGGCGGGCACGGCGAAGTAGTACATCGAGTCCGTCGCGAAGCTCGAGAAGCCCGCGTAGCGCGCCTCGGTCCAGTTGCGGACCACCCAGGGGCTCAGCAGCGCCGCGACCACGCCGGCGAACGCCGCCGTCCGCCGCCACCGGCGCCGACGCGTCAGCAGCACCGCCGCCATGACCACCGCCATCGACAGACCGACCGGGCGGACGTAGCAGGCGGCGGCGGTGACGCCCGCGCCGCTCAGCAGCGCCCACCAGCGCCCGGTCCTCAGGTGCGCCGCCACCAGGCACAGCGCCAGCGTCAGCAGGCAGGCGTACGTCCCGTCCGAGAGGATCCGCACCGACGAGACCACGGCCACGACGCACACCGCCTGCCAGCCCGCGGCCGCCAGGGCCGCACGCCGGTCCGCCACCGTCAGCATCGCCAGAAGGTACGTCAGGTACACCAGCAGCACGTCGGCGAGAACCTGGACGACCGCCACCGCCTGAAGCCGCGCCGCCTGAAACACCGTCCCGATCAGAAGCAGCATCGGGTAGCCCGGCGTTCGGAAGATCTCGGGCTGCCCGTCGGCGGTGAAGCCCTCCCCGTTGCCCAGCGAACGCGCCAGCGCGGCATACTCGTGGGAGTCCGGCGTCAGCAGGCGACCGGGCTCGCCCCACGCGGCCAGCAGAAGCGCCACCCGCACCGCCGCCGCGAGGATCAGGATGGGCCGCACGCCTCGTGTCATGTCGTTCGCCTCTCCGGGCCGCGCGGCGTTTGGCCGGCGGGACGGGGACGGTAGAATACGCAGCGTGAGCGAACAGGTAAAGATCGACGAGATCTTCCGGACCATCCAGGGCGAGACGACGCACACCGGCTGGCCGTTCGCCTTCGTGCGCCTCGCCGGGTGCAACCTCCGCTGCCGGTGGTGCGACACACCGGCGGCGCGAAGCGAGGGGCACGCGATGAGCGTCGCGGAGGTGCTCGACCGGGTCGGCGCGTTCGGTTGCCGGCGGGTGCTGGTCACCGGCGGCGAGCCGCTGATCCAGGCCGGCACCGTCGACCTGCTCGCGCGCCTGTGCGACGCGGGGTTTCGCACCCTGCTGGAGACCAACGGCAGCCGGGACGTGGGGCGCGTCGATCCCCGCGTGGTCAGGATCGTTGACGTCAAGTGCCCGTCCAGCGGACACGCCGACGCCACCTGCTGGGACAACCTCGACCGCCTCGCCGCCGACGACGAGGTGAAGTTCGTCGTCGCCGACGCCGACGATTACGCCTATGCTTGTGACGTGATCAGCCGCTACGGGCTGACCGAGCGGGTCGCGGTGACGTTCACGCCGGTGGCCGACGAGCTCGACCCGGGCGAGCTGGCGTCGTGGATGCTCGCCGACGGCCTCGACGTGCGCCTCGGGGTGCAGGTGCACAAGGTGATCTGGCCGGGACGGACGCGGGGCGTCTGAGCGACCGGACGCGGCGCCGATTGTGCAAACGACATGCACGCGGAACTGGTACGGACATTCCGGTTCGAGGCCGCCCACCGGCTCGATTCCGCCCCGGACGGGCACAAGTGCCGTCGCCTCCACGGGCACAGCTATCGGGTGGACATCCACGTCAGCGGGGCGGTGGACCCCGAGCGGGGGTGGCTGATGGATTTCGGCGAGATCGCCCGCGCCGTCAGGCCTGTGCTGGCCTGCCTCGATCATCAATTGCTCAACGACGTGCCCGATCTGGAAAACCCCACCAGCGAGATGCTGGCCAAGTACATCTGGGACCGCCTCGAGCCGGAACTGGGGTCGCTGACGGCGGTGACGGTCTGGGAGTCCGACGTCAGCCGATGCATCTACCGGGGCCCGCGCGGCCAGCGCCAGGCGTCGCGGAGCTAATGGTTTGTGCCATCTAAATTGAGGGATGCCGTGGTTTGCGGAGCAACCACGGGATGGTGGTAAACGTGGCTGCTACCCGTACGGGCTGCAAGCCACGGCACCCAATCGTCGTTTATCGTCTCAGAGAGCACGGGCGACGCCGCAGGCAGGCCGGACGTTGCAGGAAAGGTCAAACTGCTCTAAACCCGCCGGCGGGAAGGGACGATGGAGTCCCATGTGGCGCGGTGGCTTCCTCGCGCCGGCCGGGAGGGCCTCGATGACCGCCGGGCAGTTGCTCGAACATCTGGGGTGGCCCCGGGCGATCACCGTCTACGCCGACGACTACGTGCCCAAGGCGATTCAGAAGATGCGCCATCACCGCATCGGGTGCGTGATGGTGACCGACCACTTCGGCAAGCTGGAGGGCGTTCTCAGCGAGCGGGACCTGCTGTTTCGCGGGGTGACCGCGTCGCGCCTCCGCGCCTCGGAGCAGGTACGCCGCATCATGAGCCGCGCCAACGTCATCTGCGGACTCGACACGTCGCTGGAGGAGGTCGGGGCGCTAATGGGGCGGCACGACGTCCGCCACCTCCCGGTCACGCGCGACCGCCGCCTGGTGGGCGTGTTGTCGATGCGCGACATGCTGCGCTATCACGTCGCCGCGGCGCGGTCCGCGTGAGCCGCCCCGGTTCCGGAAGCCCCGGGGTCCGGTCGCGAACGCCTACTTCTTGCCCCGCGCCCGCTGGGCCCGGAAGAACGCGGTGAGCAATTCGCCGCACGCCGCGGCGCGCACGCCCGCGACGACCTCGACGCGGTGGTTCAGGCGGTCGTCGTCGCAGAGGTTGTACAGCGTTCCGGCCGCCCCGGCCTTGGGGTCCGCCGCCCCGTACACGAGCCGGTCCACCCGCCCCAGCACCGCCGCGCCGGCGCACATGCAGCACGGCTCGAGCGTCACGACCAGCGTGCACCCGGTCAGTCGCCAGTCGCCCAGCGCCGCGGCCGCGGCGCGGATCGCCAGCATCTCCGCGTGCGCCGTCGGGTCGGCGTCGATGATGCGCCGGTTGTGCGCCGCGGCGAGGACGCGCCCGTCGCGGACGACCACGGCGCCGATGGGCACGTCGCCGGCGCGCTGCGCCCGGCGGGCCTGCTCGATGGC
>JBMCUM010000243.1:0-3076 GCA_048622595.1 Planctomycetota bacterium
CGGCGCACGACCTGGGCTACTACGTGGAGTTCATGGCCCGGCAGGTCGAGGAGCTGCTGACGCGGTACGGTCCCGTCGCGGCGATCTGGCTGGACGGGATCGCCGTCCCGCTGCACCCGAAGGACGAGTCCGGCGAGATCATCGAGGGCTTCGACCCGCGGACCGACGGCGACGCCTTCCGCTGCCAGGAGCTCTACGACCGCATCCACGAGCTCCAGCCGCAGTGCCTCGTCAGCTACAAGCAGGGCTACCTGGGCATCGAGGACTTCTTCGCCCCCGAGCGGCGAGCGTACAACCGCTTCGACGAGCCGATGGGACCCGATAGGCCCGGGGAGATCTGCACCACCGCGGGCGGGGGCTGGGGTTACACGGCCGGGCACGATTACGCCACGGCGGACGAGTTGTGGGACATCCTCGCCGACGCCCGCGCCAACGACGTGAACCTGCTGATGAACGTCGGTCCGCTGCCGGACGGGAGCTTCCCGGACCAGGCCCGCAAGACGCTCGCCGCCGTCGGCGAACGCATCCGTCGCGACGGCTTCCCGCAGGCGGCGGGGCGCTGAGGCGACGGCATCGGCGGTTGCGAGCGGACGCGCCAACCGGTACGCTGGACGGGTCGCGGCCGGGGCGAAAAAACTTTCGCCCAGCGCCTTGTGTGCCCCGAACATATTCCGTACATTGGGGCGCGGTGATGGGGTGTGGCCCTCGCGGCGAGGCGGACAGCGGGTTGCGCGAGCGCGCGGACCGTCCCGCCCCGGCGACCCCGGAAAATGGTCACGCCAATCGCGCCTGCCGGCGCCGAGGAGAAGCAGAGCATGGCCAAGACGGCAACGAAGAGCAAGACGACGGACAGCGAAGTCCCGGCAACGGAGGAGAAGCGCCAGAAGGCGTTGAAAACCGCCGTCGACCAGATCGAGAAGAACTACGGCAAGGGCAGCATCATGCGGATGGCCGCGCGGGAGGCCGCGGCCGTTCCGGGCATCTCGACCGGCGCGTTGTCGCTGGACCTGGCGTTGGGCGGTCGCGGCATACCGCGCGGGCGGATCTGCGAGCTGTACGGGCCCGAGGGCTCGGGCAAGACGACGCTGGCGCTGCACGTGGTCGCCAGCGCACAGAAGACCGGCGGGGTGGCGGCGTTCATCGACGCCGAGCACGCCTTGGACCCGACGTGGGCGAGGAAGCTCGGGGTGGACCTCGAGCAGTTGCTCATCAGCCAGCCCAGCACCGGCGAGGAGGCGCTGGACATCTGCGAGATGCTCATCCGCTCCAACGCCGTCGACGTCATCGTGATTGACTCGGTCGCGGCGCTGATCCCCAAGGCCGAGATCGACGGCGAGATGGGCCAGCAGCAGGTGGGCCTGCAGGCGCGGCTGATGAGCCAGGCGATGCGCAAGCTCGTCGGCGCCATCTCCAAGAGCCGCACCAGCGTGATCTTCATCAACCAGATCCGGATGAAGATCGGCGTGATGTTCGGCAACCCGGAGACGACGCCGGGCGGGCGGGCGCTGAAGTTCTACAGCTCGGTCCGCGTGGATATCCGCCGCGTCAGCACCATCAAGGAGGGCGAGGACGCCGTGGGCAATCACGTCCGCGCGCGCGTGGTCAAGAACAAGGTCGCCCCGCCCTTCCGACGCGCCGAGTTCGACATCCTCTTCGACCACGGCATCAGCGCCGAGGGGGACTTGATCGACCTGGCCGTAACGCACGACGTCGTCACCAAGCAGGGCGCCTGGTTCAGCTACGGCGACACCCGCCTCGGGCAGGGGCGCGCCAACGCTGCCGGGTTCCTCCGCGACAACCCGGACCTGTTCGAGCAGATCAAGCAGGCCGTGCTCGACAAGGCCCTGCCCGAGCCAAACGACCCGGAGCCCGAAGAGCAGCCGGACGCCCCGCCCGCGGACGAGAACGGCGATTGACTCCGTCCATGCGGGCGGCGGGGGACGCCTGGTGCGGACTGCGGCTCGCCAGGACTGGTCTCTGCGCCGCATCACGGTTGCGCCGGGGCCTCGGTATCCGGTATGATGGTCGCAGCAGACCCGCCTTGTATAAGGAGCAGCGCATGGACCTCCGGGTCAATCCGTCGTCCCACCTCCACGGCGAGGTCGCCATCCCGCCGAACAAGAGCCACTCGTTCCGCTCCCTGCTGATGGCGGCGTTGAGCGAGGGGACCAGTCGGATTCACGGCCCGGCGGTGTCGAACGACTGGATGCGGGGCGTCGAGGCGCTGGAGATGTTCGGCGCGACGA
Organism: Planctomycetota bacterium; assembly: GCA_048622595.1. GTDB lineage: Bacteria > Planctomycetota > Phycisphaerae > SM23-33 > SM23-33 > JAGXKT01. Next base: position 2,247 of record JBMCUM010000243.1, read on the forward strand.
TCACGCCGCGTGCGGACCGCTACTGGGAGGTCGCAGGGACGGGCGGTCGCCTGACCACGCCGGACGACGTGATCGACTGCGGGAACAGCGGGATCATTCTGCGGTTCTTCACCGCGTTGTCGGCCTGCTGCGAGGGGTACAGCGTCCTCAGCGGCGACCGTTCCATCCGTCACATCCGCCCCTGCGGGCCGCTGCTGGAGGCGATCAACGCCCTGGGCGCCTGGGCGGTCTCCACCAAGGGCGACGGACACGCGCCCCTCGTCGTCCGCGGTCGGCTCAAGGGCGGACGCGCCGAGATCGACGGGATGGACTCCCAGCCGGTCTCGGCGCTGCTGATCGCCACGGCACTGGCCGATGCGCCCACGGAGCTGACCGTCCGCAACCCCGGAGAGAAGCCCTGGGTCGGCGTGACGCTTCACTGGCTGGACCGCTGCGGCGTGGAGTACGCCAACGAGGACTTCCGGCGCTACCGCATCCGCGGGCGGAGCCGATGGGACGGCTTCGACGCCGACGTGCCGCTGGACTGGTCGGCGGCGCTGTACCCGATCGTCGCGGCCGTGCTGACCGCCGACAGCGAGGTGACGCTTCGAGGCATGGACCCGAACGACCGGCAGGGCGACAAGGCGGTGGTGGACGTGCTGCGGGAGATGGGCGCCGACATCAGGATCGACGGGGAGATGGTCACGGCGCGGTCCAGCGCGCTGACCGGTCGCCGTATCGACTGCAACGACTTCATCGACCAGTTCATGCTGCTTGCGGTGGTGGGCACACAGGCCGACGGCGAAACCCGCCTGACCAACGCCGAAATCTCACGTCACAAGGAGTGCGAC
>JBMCUM010000244.1:0-3003 GCA_048622595.1 Planctomycetota bacterium
GGGCATGGCCGCGCTTGCGTCGCCGAAGGCCGATACGGATGCGCTGGCGAACGTGGCCGTGTGGAACCCGCTCCCGTGGCAGCGGAAGTGCGTCTGCGAGGTCGATCTGCTGTTCCGGTCGGACTACCCTGCCAAGGCGCTTCGCAGCGGACATACGGGCCCGGTTGTCAACCAGTTCGAGCTGCGCGACGCCAATGACCGTGCGATGCCGTTCCAGGTGCTCCGCGTCGAGCAGAAGCGCAAGGTCAAGGGCGTCGGGGCGCGGGGACGGCGCCAGTCGCTGGGCAAGGAGGTGGATGTCTATCGGGTGGCCGTTCCGCTCGACCTGCCCGCGGCCGGGCACACGGGGCTGACGGTCCGCCCGCTCGAGGGCGTCGGCGCGGTGCGGCGGCAGCTCGGTTCGCTGCGCCGGGGCCCGCTGGAGGCCGAGAATGAGCATCTCGCCGTCAAGGTGACCGACGACGGGACGGTCGAGCTGACCGGCAAGGCCGACGGGCGGGTTTATCGGGATCTGTTCCGGTACCAGGACAGCGGCGACGCGGGGGACGGGTGGAACTTCGTGCCCCCGATCGCCAACCCCACGGTGGTCTCGCCGGGGCGGACCGCGCAGGTGTGTGTCGAGCAGGACGGCCCGCTGCAGGTGACGTTCCGGATCGACCGCGTGCTGCGCGTCCCGGCCGGGCTGGACCCGGTGCAGCGCGAGCGGCGTTGCGACGAGCAGGTGGACGTGCGGATCGTTGACCGGCTCACGCTCCGCGCGGGCGACGGGGTGCTGGAGGTGCGGACGGAGGTGTCGAACACGGCGCGGGACCACCGCCTGCAAGTGCTGTTTGCCTCGGGCATCGCCGGCGAGTCGTACTGGGCGGACCAGCCCTTCGCGTGGGTGCAGCGCCCGGTGGCGACCGCCTCCGGCTCGGCGCACTACAAGGAGCCCGACCCGGTCGAGCGCCCGCACCACAGCGTGTTCGCCATCGCCGACGGCGACCGCGGCGGACTGGCCGTGCTGTGCCCCGAGGGGCTGCACGAGCATTGCGTCTACGACGACGATGCCCGCACGCTCGGGCTGACGCTGTTCCGCTCGGTCGGCGCCACGCCCCAGACCGACGGTGAGCCGGGCCCGCAAGTGCTTGGCGACCTCAGCTTCCGCTACGGGCTCCACCCGTTCGGCGGTGCGTTGCCGCGCGCGGCGCTGCTGCGGCGCGTCGCCGAGATGCAGGCGGGCGTGGCGACGCACCTGTCCGCCGCTGCGCCCGGCGCGCGGAGCTTCCTGCAGGTGACGGGCTCGGATGACGTGCTCGCCACGGCGCTGAAGCCCGCTGCCGACGGTCGATCGGTCGTCCTGCGCCTGTGGAACCCCTCCGACGAGGACGCGGAGGTGCGCGTGCAGACGGCGAACCGCCAGGCCGCCGCGTCGCTGTGCGATCTGAAGGAGGACGACTTGCAGGCGCTGTCGCCGTCATCCGAGGGCGTGCGCGTTGCGGTCGCGGCCCGGTCGCTGGCGTGCGTGCGGCTCGTGGCGGAATAGCGACGCTGTTCGCCGCGATCGGACACGACCGCCGGAGCATGTCGCGGAATTCATGCCGGCTGCGCCGCCGGCGTCCAGGTCGCCCCGTCGATCCAGCAGGGAATACGACCGGTGGCATGCTCCCGCTTGCGGAAGCGTGCGCGGCACGCAGCACTGGAGATTGACGCAGAGGGGCGACCGGGGCGCCTTTGACGAGGATGCCGACGGGGACGGGACGTGGGATCTGGAGCGGTCGCGAGCACAACCTCGTCAACGAGATCGACAGGTCGGAGCGGCCGGGAAAGCAAACGGAGCGTCCGCGCGAGGCGGGCGCTCCGCAGTGTCGGCGGTCGGCGGCATCGCGCCGCGTCGCGGGTCAGTCGTCGTCCTCGTCTCTACCCGGACGCGGGCCAACGCCGCGCGGCCGGGCGCGCTCGCGCATCTTCTCGAGCTTGTCCAACTGCTCTTCGCTCAGCACGTCTTTGATCTTCTCGTGCGCCTCGGCGATGATGTCGCGGATCTGTTCCTTCTGCTCGTCGGACAGGTCCAGGCGGTGAAGGGTCGCCAGCATCCGTAGCCCGGGGTGCCGCCGCATGAAGCGCTTGTGCGCCTCGCCTCGACGGCGGCGGGCGTCGGCGAACAGTTCCTTCGCATGTTCGGCCTTATCGGCCGGCAGGGCGGCGAGGATCTTCTCGTGCAGGTCCTTGGCCAGCTCCATCCGACCGGCCGCAAGCTCCTTCATCTCCTCGCGGAGCTCGGCGAGCTTCTCCCGATCGCCTTCCTTGCGCGCATCGCGCATCGCCTCGCGCAGTTCCTTGAATTCCTCGGCGTGCTCTTTTCGGCAGGCCTCGACGGCCTTGCGATGCTCCTGCAGGACCTCGACGACTTCGGCCTTCTCGTCCTCGGTCAGGTCAAGCTTGTCGGCGAGGTGCCTGAGCATCGCGGCGCGCAGGCGGGCTCGCGGAGCCCTTCTCGCGCCGCGCGGGCTCTCGGCGTCCGCCGTCCGCGCCACGACGGTCATCAGTCCCATCGCCGCCAGCAGAGCCGTCATCACCAGTACGTGTCGTCTCATGGTTGTGTCTCCTCGATTGGGGTCTCTGCGCTGGCGGGCACGACGCCGTGCCTCCTGCGCCGGCTGCACTGTTCAACGTTCCGGGGGCGGTCCTATCGGGCGCGCCGGTCGCCTTTGCGCGGACGCGGACAGTGTTGGCGTCCGAAACGGTCCTGCCCGTCTGGGGGGACGGGTCGCTCACCGCGCCGCGATTGCCAGCCGCCGAAACCTCGCGGCGATCGCCTGGCGTCCGGTTGCCGGCGACCTGCCCACCTGTGGCGCTTTTCGGCACGAGGGATCGTCGTCCGGTCCCCGAATCGGCTGCGATCAGCCAGCACGCGGGCGATTTTCCGGCGCGCCTCGGCCAGAATCTCCCGGATTTGACGCCGCTGTCGGTCGTTGACTTGGCGGAATCGCGACTCCTGGTGATCAGGGGCACGGGCGATGC
>JBMCUM010000245.1:0-2995 GCA_048622595.1 Planctomycetota bacterium
CCTGCGGTCATACGACTCGTACGAGGTCTTCGACAATCCTGCCCGCGCTACGGATCAAGGCCACATCGCAAATGGCTCGGCGCTACTGCAACTGCCAGCTTCGTCGCAGGAGCCACTCGCCCGTCATGAGCGCCACGAAGGCGATGAACAGTGCGGCCAGTATCCCCCCATCGTAGGCGCCGGGGAAGGTCACGGTCCGCGGACCCCGCTCGTCCGGGCGCATCGACGCGGGGATTTCAATCGCCTGGACGAATTCCGCCAGGCGGTCGGGGCGTCCCGTCGGCCCGCCGGCGAGGCGCACGTACGCGCCGCTGCGCCCGTCCGGGCCGCGCGCGACGTCCACGATCCGCGCCAGCAGCTTGTGGCGCGCCGCCAGATTTTCCGGGCGGACCTCCGCGGCGCCGCGGTCCTCGGGCGGCTCGGGGACGAACAGGGGCAGCTCGTCATCGGCCAGCTCGTTCCCCTCGGCGTCGACGGCCGTGAGGCGCAGGCGGTAGCGTCCCGGCGGCGGGGCCCTGAACCGCCCGTGGTAGCGCGTCGCATCCGCGGTCATGCTCATCGAGGGCCCCGGCGCGGGGGCGGCCTCTTCCTCGTCGGGGATCACCCGGGCCCGTACGTCGGTGACTTCGGGGGCGCTTTCGGCGCTGTGGATGAACGCGTGGGCCTGGATCGACTCGCCGGGCGCGAAGGTGGTTCGGGACGGTTCCACGGCGGCCAGCAGGGCGGTCCCGGCCTGGAGGCGTTTGGCCTCGGCGCCGGCCAGCCAGCGGACGAGCTGTCCCCAGAACCGGTTGTAGGGGCTGTCGGCGCCGCGGGCGCGGAGGCGCAGGTACCACTGCCAGGTCGTGTCGGCCGTGAAGGCGGCGCTGCGCCCGACGCCGTAGCTCTGGACGGCGAGGACCACGAGCTGTCCGCCGTCCGGGCGCCGGCGGGTCGGGTGAACGGCCAGGACCTCGGCGCCGCTCTTGGCGCCGGCAACGCGGACGCATCCGCGCAGCGCGGGCAGTTGAACGTCGCTGAGCGGCGCCTCGCCGCCCGGGGGGATGAAATACTCCTCGATCCCGTCGAAGATCGGATGCTCAGAGCCCACCGCCGTCAGCTCGGGAAGGAAGCCGGTGGTCTCCTGTCCCTGGTTCCGCGCACCGCACACCACGGGCAGGGCGCGTTCGACGTCGGTCTGCCCGTACCCGCCCGGTCCGAAGCTGTGGTGCCCGCCGATCATCATCAGCCCGCCGCCGTCGTTGACGAACGCGCGGATCCGCGCCAACTGATCGTCGGTGAAGAACGTCCGGTCGATGTCCCCGAGGATCAGCACGTCGAACTGGCGGAAGTCCTCGTTCGTCCGCGGCAGGTCCGTCAAAGCCGTATCCCCCGGCGTCGCCCAGAACCGGTTCTCCGTGACGCGCACCAGCGACATCAGGCGGACGTTCGGGTCGGTCATCAGCGCACGCTTGAGGTACTTGTACTCCGGGCGCATCGTCCCCTCCACGTACAGCACCCGCACCCGCGGGCGGATCACGAGGGCGTGCGTCTCGGCCGTGGCGGCCGGCTCGTCCGCCGTCAGCGCCGTCCGCGCCTCGACGCGCAGCTTGCGGATGTCGGCGACGGTCTCGTCGTTGCCGGCGGGCTTGGCCGTCCACTTCAGATCCACCTCCGTCTCGAAGCGGTCGCGCGCGGTGCGGACGAACTGCGAGTCGACCGGCGTCCAGACGGCGTCGTCGTCGGCGACGAGCAGGCGGACCTCGACCGGGACGCCGCCCAGGCCCGTCAGGGACAGGCGGACCGTCACGCCGGCGACATGGTCCTGGGCGACGATGCGCGGCTGGACGGCGGCGCCGGCGATCCGCGCGCCGCTTCCGCTGGGCGGCGGGGCCTGCTCGGTGCCCACGCCCGCGGCGTAGATCGCCGCGCCGAGCCGCTCTGCGGCGCGGAACAGCGCCGCGTCGGCGTCGGGCTCGCCCGGGCGCTCGATGCCGTCGGAGATCAGCAGCACAGCGGCGAGATCCGCCTCCTGCTGCTCGCGGGCCACGGCCCGCAGGGCCTCGGCGATGTGCGTCTGGTCGGCGCCGGGCTGGTCGGGCGTGATGGACGCCAGCGCCTCGGGCGTGTCGGTCGGCGCCGGCGCGGCGGCGAACTGATACCACGCCGGGGTGAACCGTTGTCGGATGGCGGGAAGGGCCTGGCGGAGCTGGGTGACGGCCCAGTCGTGGCGGGTCCGCTCGTTTCCACCTCCGGCGGCGGGTCCGGGGATGTCGGCGCGTCCCATCGACCCGGAGCGGTCGAGGCAGACGGCCAGGACGGGCTTGTCCGCGGCGTCGCGGTCCGGGCTGAGCACGCGGCTGATCGCGGGGCGGAACAGCACGCCCAGCAGCGCCGCGATCGCGGCGCACCGCAGCGCCATCAGCGCCGAGATCCGTCGCGTGCCCAGGCGGGCGTACACCGCCGCGTAGAACAACCCCACCGCCAAGGCGACCTGCGCGCCGAGACCGGCCAGCAGAACCGTCGCCAGCGGGTCGGCGTCCAGCCAACCCATCGCCGCCGCCGCGAGGATGCCCACCATCGCCAGCAGCCCCGCCGCCAGCGACGAAAGCCGCCCGCGCCGCGCGTCGCCGGTGACGAAGCCGACGACCGCGTCGGCCAGCAGCGCCGGAACCGCCGCCGCCGGGCCCAGCGCGCCGGACACGCACAGCAGCCCGTAGCGCCGCCGCCCGGCAAGGAGCTGGCGAACCCCCCAGCCCAGCAGCACCAGCGCGATGCCCCCGAGCAGGATGCCCAGGAGCAGGACGTTGCGGCTGCCGGTGAAGATCAGCGTGGTGGTGCCCATGGGGGGATGACTCTACACGGTCGGTTGCCGCGCCCGCAAGCCGCGCACTCCGGGCGGGCGACGGTCGCCAACGGCAGGCGGCTCGTGAGGCGCGCGGTGGTCACCGTCCCTGCGCAGAGCCGTTTGCGATGTTCGTAGCGCGGGCCCCTGCGGTCATACGACTCGTACGAG
>JBMCUM010000246.1:0-2958 GCA_048622595.1 Planctomycetota bacterium
CCCCCCTATTGGCGGAACGGTCCCTGCGGGCGGAAGGACAGGCGGCTTCCGGCGGGGATGCGTCCGGATTCCTCGAAGATCATCAGCTCGTTGTCCTCTTCCAGCCAGCACTCGGGCAGGTAGTAATGCTGCTGCGGGCCGATGGTCCAGAACCGCCCGACGTTGCGCCCGTTGAGGAAGAGCTGCCCCTTCCGCGCACCGACGATGTGGACGAACAGCGGCAGGTGCGCCGGGGCGTACTTGAAGCCGGTAACGTACCACGCCGGTTGGTCCTTCCCGACGACCTTGGCGCCCTCGGCGGGCATCTGCCAGCGGCGCCAGTACCAGTCCGCCTGACGGGTCAGCGGCTCGGTGAGCGTGTGGAGGTCGACCGTCTTCAACGCCGCCGGCTCCCGGTCGCCCCACAGCATCAGCACGATCCTGTTGCGCCCCTTCTTCAGGGCCGAGCCCAGCGTCACCTCGCCGAAGTTGCCCGGCGCCCCGTCGCCCTGCCGCGGAAAGAACCCGCAGACCTTGTCGTTGCACAGCACGGCCACGTCGTAAGGCAAGTCCGTGAACGACAGATGAATCGGCGCAACCCGCGACAGCTGCACGCTCGCCTCGGCCTGCCACACGCACCGCTCGCCCAGCGCGTCGGCGAGATACGCGTACGGGCGGGGGATGATCCGCCTGGAGAACTCCTCGAGCCGGCGAACCTTGAACTTGGTCGCGGTCAGGGGCTTGGCGTCGTAGATGTGCCCGTAAATGCCCTTCTGCTCGCCGAGGCGCGGACCGGCGCTGAAGCGCCCGAGGTTGTCGGCCAGGGCGACCAGGACGTTGGTTCCGCGCTTGAACTGGGCGCGGATGGGCGTGCGGTCGGCGCCGTCGCCGCGCCCCCACGTGCCGAGGAGCTTTCCGTTGAGGTACAACGTGGCGCGATCCTCGCAGTCGGGCAGGAACAGGCGGCGCTGCCTGGGGCGCGGGGCGTCGATCTCGACGCGATACCAGGCGTACCCGTAGTGCTCGCCGAGGCGGTCGACGCTGCGCGGTTGCGAGACCTTCTCCCACGCCAGCGCCTCGTCCACCGGCTCGGTGCACACGGCGGTTCGCTTCCACTGGCGCAGGCGAGGCGGCGCGGGCTTGCGGCGCGACCCGCGCGAGGCGACCTTCCGGTCCGTCAGCTTCCCGTCGTACGGCAGGACGGCGTACTGCCCCGACCCGCCGGACAGGCACACATCCTGCTCGGCGTCTTCGCCCACGTAGACCGGGCCTAACAGCAGCGCCTCCTCTGTCGGCCAGGTCCGCGTCGCCAGGTCGCTGGAGACCACCGCCACACGCTGCCCCTCGTGCTCGACGATCTCCGGTTCGTCGCCGTCGGGGACCTCGCAGCCGGCGACGCGGCCGTTGACGCTGAACCGGGCGGCCCATCCGGCCGGACCGTGGAGCACGAGCGTCCGCTCCCCGAACAGCCCCAGCGGCGTCAGATTCGCGTAATCCAGCGTGATGTCGTCGCTTACGGCCAGGTCGACCGGAACGGCCGCTGCGCCGATCGGGCCAAGCGGGACGTCCAGCTCGCGTCCGGCCGGGAGCGAGATTCGCGCCCGGTCGATCTCGTCTCGCCCGTTGTTGGTGATCACCGCCCAGTGCCCGCTCGTTCCGGTCAGGTTCAGCACGTCGGTGGCGTCGTGGACGCTGACGCCCGGTTCCTCGATGAAGCACGGCGCCAGGAACCGTCCCATGTGATGCGCCAGCAGGTTCACCAGGCGCGTCAGGTAGTACTTGTCGGTCAGCCCGCCGCCCTCGGCGACCGGGGCGTCGCAATCGTGCGTGGTCGCCTGGTAGACCGCCGCCCCGTCCTCGTGCCGCCCGCCCCAGAACTCGAAGTTCGTCCCGCCGTGGAACATGTACGTGTTGTACTGCCCCCCGCAGCCGAGGATCTCCATCTGACGGCGCGCCACCTCGGCCGCGCCGCGCTGGACGTGCTCGCCACCCCAGGCGTCGGGACGCCCGACACGGTGCTCGGTCACCAGCAACGGCGCCGAGGGCTGGCGGAGCGTCATCCGCTTGAGCTGCTGGACCTCGTCGCCGTACGTGTTGACGCACTCGACCGTCTCGGGCACCGGCGGGTCAGTCATGCAGTTGGCGGTGATGATGGGGATGTCGAAGCCCGCCCGGCGGAAGAGCTGACTGACGAACTCCAGGTACCGCAGGCGGTCGGGCATCGTCGTGTCGGTGTATTCGTTCTCGTTCTGGATGAGCACAACGTTGCCCCCGCGGGTGGCCTGAAGCTCCGCAAGCGGGGTCAGCACCTGGCGAAAATACTTGTCAAAATAGTGCGTGTAGGCCGCGTTCGGCATGCGGTAGGCCACGCCGCTACGGGCCGTCAGCCACCCCGGAAGCCCCCCGAAGTCCCACGCCGCGCCGATGAACGGGCCCGGGCGCAGGATGACGTAGAGCCCCAGCTCCCCCGCCAGGCGGACGAACGCCGCGACGTCCTGCCCGCCCTCCAGCTGCCACGCGCCCTCCTGCGGCTCGTGCACGTTCCACGCCACCGCCGTGCTGATGCAGTTGAGCCCCCCTCGCCGCGCCTTGACGAGTCGGTCGCGCCACAGCTCGCGCGGGACGCGAAAGTAGTGCACCGACCCGCTGACCAGCCAGATGCGCTGCCCGTCGAGCAGGAAGCTGCGGTCGTCGTAGGTTGCCGTCGCCATAGCGATGCCCTTTGTCTGAGCACGCGCCCGCGCCGCAGCGTGGTCGCCCCGTGGGGCTCGGCAGACCACTGCGGCCGCGCGGTGCGGACGTCGGTGCCGCTTGCGAGCGTAGCGAGGCGGGCGGCAGCACGGCCGGTGCGAGCCAACCTTCGCCAGGGTCCTTGGTTGCAGATGCTGTCTTACTGGTTCAAGTGTACGGACCGCCCGGACGGGTTCAACCAAAATCGTCGCGCCGGGGTCGGCATTCACAGCGCCAATAGATACGAGT
>JBMCUM010000247.1:0-2948 GCA_048622595.1 Planctomycetota bacterium
CCCCTCGACCGCGTCGAAGGTGTGGAGGAACTCGTTCTGGATGCCCCGCTTGGCCGCCAGGAAGTGCACGTCGTCGATCGCCAGCAGGTCCAGGTTCCGGTAGCGGTTGCGGAACTCGCCGAACGTCTTTCCGCGCAACGCGGCGATGTACTCGTTGGTGAACTGCTCGCCGGTGACGTAGCGCCATCGCGTCCGCCCGTCGCGCCGTACCGCCTCGCAGATGCCCTGGAGCAGGTGCGTCTTGCCCACCCCGCACGGACCGTGCAGGAACAGCAGACGGAACGGCGCCGCTGCCTGCGTGGTCATGTGCCGCGACGCGGAGTACGCCAGGCGATTGCTCGGTCCGACGACGAAGTCGTCCAGCTTGTGGCGGAGGACCACTTCGGCCTTGGCCCGACGGTCGCGCGTCCGTCCGTCGGCGGTGCGTCGGACGATCTCGGCCTGGGAGTCGAGCTGTCCCTTCGGGCAGTCGGCGCTGAGCTGCGGGTCAATGGTGACGACCACCGGCAGCGCATCGGCGAGGTGCTCGGAGGCCGCCTCGGCCAAGTCGTCGGCGTAGTGCGACTCGATCCAACGTGCGACGAAGGGGTTGGCCACGGCGACCCGGAGCTGTCGGTCGCTGACGTCCACCCGGGCCCCTCGGCGGAACCAGGCGTTGAACTTCTGCGGGCCCACGCGGCGGCGCAGCGAGGCGAGGACCTTGTCGACCAGCGGCGAATCGGCGCAGACGAATCGCGCAACAGTGCCCATCATTGGTTCCTCAATCGTGTCAAACGAACGTTGCGACTCAGCCCTGCTTCGCTCCGGTCGGCGTGCCGCCACCGAAGCGCGTCACATGTTCATGTCGCGTAAAGGAATCTATGTCCGTCGCCGCGCGCGGTCAAAGCCAAATCGCTCGATTTGTTATCCACGCCGCCCAAGGCCTTTCGATGCGGCAGCTTAAACGCTAAAAAAAACTTCGGTCCACAAAGTCCTCACAAACCGTTCACATCCGCCGCCGAACCGGGCGACAAGGTGTTTCCCGCGACGGTTTCGCGGCCCGCAGACCGGCGTATGTGCACCACCCGACGCCGCTCCAGCTCGAAGCCCATCGGCTCGTACACCGCCCGCGCGGGCGCGTTGTCCGCGTCCACCGCCAGCGCCACCCGCGACAGGCCCGACGCGCGGGCCCGATGCGCCGCCTGCCCCACCAGCGCCGCGCCGATTCGACGACCGCGGAAGCCAGGCACCACGCCCATGTAGACGATCTCGGCCCGTCCGGGCTCGGCCTCGTTCGCCAGGACCACCCCCGCCGGGCGCCCGCCGCAGCACGCCAGCAGCCACAGGTCCGGGCGGAACGTCCCGCCGGCCTTGTGCCCCGCCAGCACGTCCGTCATCGACCGCAGTCCGCTCAGGCGCGGGCAGTCCAGCGAACCCGTGTACGTCTGGCGGATCACGTCGGACAGCTCCGCCTCGTCGAACGCCTCGTACGTCCGCCAGGTCAGCTCCGCGCGGGGCGCGGCGACCGGGACGCCGACCGCGTCGCGAACCAGGTAGAGCAGCTCGCCGAGACGCTCGAACCCCCCGCGCTCCAGGGCCGTGATGTCGCCTGAGGCCTCGGGCGGACTCAGCGCCTGGGCGAAGGTCATTCCGCCCTCCACCGCCGCGGCGGCGACGCGCGACAGCACCGCCGCCAGCGCCTCGGCGTCCACCCCGCCGGCGTCGGCTGGACTGGAGAACACCATCCCCACGCGCCCGGCGCCGGGCAGGACCATCGCTGCGGCGCCGAGCCGCCTTCCGCGCCGGGCCCACCACGCCCACGGCGGGTAGGGTCGGCGGGCTCGGGCGCGGCGGCACAGCCCCTCAGCGCGAAGGCGCGCGCCCGTGGAGCGGTCGGCGCCGGCGACCATGAACGTCGCGGCGCGCAGCAGGCGCCGCGCCGGAACGGGTTCGATCTGCCAGGAGCGTCTCATCGGCGGCGGGCTCCAGTGTAGCCCACCGCGGCGTCCGCACAAGCCCGCGCGGAATGAGGTGTTCATTCCCCCGCCCGCGGCGGGTACCATGGAGGCGCTGGAGCGAGGCGTATGCGAACCCCGCGCCACATCCCGGCGACGGCCTGGCGGGTCGTCGCGGCGACTGGGCTGCTGGCCGGTGGGCTATGGACGGTGACCGGTCCGGCCACGGCGCAGGACCCGTCCACGCGCCCGGGCGGCGCGGCCGGAGGCAACCTGGAGTACTGGCTCGAGCGGGCGACCCCCGCCACCGCCCCGGCCGATGGCGCCGCCGACGCGCCCGCCTCCAGACCGGCCGACGATGAGCCCGACGCCAAACCGGGTCCCTGCCCCGGTCTCAACGCCCTTCCCGGCGTGGTGGAGCTGTCGAACGGGCACCGCCTGGCAGGATGGGTGACCACCACGGCCGGCAAACCGTGGGAAGTGTTCGTCGACAGCGCCCGCCGATGGCGCCGCGTTCCGCCCGCCGCGGCGCTGAGCATCGAGGCCGTCGTCGTGGCCGAGGAAATGACCCTCCGCTGGCGGTGGAAGGGCATGGGCGAGCCGGAACGCGTCTATACCGGCAAGCGGTACCCCACCCGCCGACTGGAATGGAGGTTCCGTCTGGCGGACGGGTCGGCGCTGACCGGGACCGTCAAGGGTCAGCCGCTCTGGGTCCGCTGCGGGCGGGAGCGTCACGGCCCGTTCGTCCTGCAAGAGCGCATGGCCGGAGAGGACGGCCAGTCGCTGAACGACTTGGTCTACGTCAAGCGCGTGGTGATCTCTCGCCGGGCGATGCGGGCGGTTCTGGACCCCTGAACCGCCAGCCCGTCGCGGCAGATTGCCTCCGGAAGCAACCCCTTCTTGCGCCGCACCGCCGCGGCGAGCGACTCCGCGCACCCCCGCGACGCCCGTCGAAAAGAGAGCCATTTGCGATGTTCGTAGCGCGGGCGTCTCGCCCGCGCTACGGATAAAGCC
>JBMCUM010000248.1:0-2939 GCA_048622595.1 Planctomycetota bacterium
CGGTGCGACTACGAGTACGAGCCCCGCGCTGTGCGCCTCCTGCTGACGGCGCGCAACAGCACCCCGGAGACGCTGACGGACCTTCGGGTGTGCACGGACCTGTACGGCCCGCGGCGTGGCGGCGGCCGCCGCCACATCGCCCACCACGCGATGCGGGACGAGGGCGGACGAACGGTGGCGCCGGGCGACTCGTTCCGCATGACGGCGTCGCTGCCGACGCTCATGCCGCAACTCGTCAGCAAGGTGGACGTTCGGATTGTCGCACGCCCGGTGCGGTGATAGGATGTCCCAGGCGTCGCGCCCGCGCTGGCAGCCCGGACCCGCCTGATGATCCCGATCGGAACTGACTACCGCATGTCCATCCGCCCCTGGGTGAACTACGCGCTGGTCGCGGCCAACGTCATCCTGTTCCTCCTGGGCTACAACGGCAGCGGCGCCAACCTGCAACCCCACATCAACGCCCTGCTGCTGCATCCCGAGGCGCCGCGGTTGGAGCAGTTTTTCAGCTCGATGTTCATGCACGCCGGGTGGGGGCACTTGCTGGGCAACATGGTGTTTTTGTGGGTCTTCGGAAATGCGCTGAACGACCGCCTGGGACACGCCGGGTACCTGGCGTTCTACCTGGCCGGGGGCGTGCTGGCCGGACTGGGGTACATGCTGCTCGGCGGGACGGCGCCCGTGCTGGGGGCGTCCGGGGCGATCTCGGGCGTCACGGGCGCGTACCTCGTGCTGTTCCCCCGGGTGCGCGTGACCGTGCTGATGATCCTGGTCTACGTGCTGATGCCCATCGAGCTGTCCAGCTTGCTGTTCCTGGCGTTCCAGCTCGTCTGGAACCTGCTGTACTCGGTGACGGGGGGGGGCGGAACCGTCGCCTACACCGCCCACTCCAGCGGGTACGTCTACGGCATCGTGGTCGCCGCGGGCCTTCTGGCCGCACGCGTGCTGCCGCGCGACGCCTACGACCTGCTCAGTCTCATCACCGGCGGGCGGCGACGCGCCAAGTACCGACGCATGGTCAACCGCGGGTACGACCCGTTCGGGGCGGGCGTCGCCGGGCGACCCGGCTCGGCGGCGCGCCGGGGCGCGCGGCGCGTCCGGTCGCGCAGCGTCGGCGGCGCGCCGGACGAGCCTCTCTCGGCCCGCGAGCAGGAGCTGCGCAAGGGCATCTCCGAGGCGTGCACCTCCGGCGACCTGCCCCGCGCGGCTGAGCTGTACCTCCAGCTCGTCCAAATCTCCGACGAGGCGGTTCTGCCCCGCGCCCAGCAGCTCGACGTGGCGAACCAACTGATGGCCGACGAGCAGTACCCCGCCGCCGCGGATGCGTACGAGCGGTTCGAGCGCCACTACCCCCGGTACGAGCACGTCGGCGATATCGACCTGATGCTGGGGATCATCTACGGGCGGTACCTGCACCAGTACCAGCGCGCCGAGCAGAAGCTGCAGCGCGCCGCCGAGGCCCTCGACGACCCGCGCAAGCGGCAGCTCGCCGAGTCCGACCTCGACGCCGTCCGCCGGCGCCGAAGCGAGTGACCGGCGGACCCCGCCCGAAAAAGGCCGAACAATTCGCCTCCCTCCGGCCGACAAGGACACATGGGCATGGTCCGGCCCCCAGCGGGCGGAGGTGTCACGATGCTGCTTGCCGAGACCGTCGGAAGCGACATATTCAGCCGGTTGGCCGCCCCTTCACAGGTCGAGTGCGTGGACTACCTGGGACGCGCCCCGTTGATCCTCAGCGTGCCCATGCTCATCGTCGGGCTGGCGTACCTGGCGTTCGGGTGGAAACTCCACAAGCTGTTCGTCATCGCCAACGCCGCCGCCGCAGGCGCCATCGGCGGAGCCGTGCTGACCGGCATGACCGCCGGCGAGGCCGAGCACGGCGCGATCCTGTTCGGCGCCGCAGCCGGCGGCGTGGTGTGCGGGGTGCTGGCCTGGCCTTTGATGCGCGGGGCGACAAGTCTGACCGGCGCCGTGGCCGGGGCGGTCATGGGCTTCGGTGCGTGGGTGTACGGAACGCGGGTCGCCGGGTATCACGACCTCACCCAGCACGCCTGGGCCGGGGCACTGGTCGGACTGGTCGGGCTCGCCTTGCTGGCCTACGCCAACTATCGCCTGGCGGTCATGCTGTTCACGGCCGTGCAGGGGTCGATCATGGTCGCCGGAAGCGCCGTGTCGTTGCTGATGCTCCACGAGCAGCTTGACGCGACCATCCGCCGCGCCGCGACGACAAACGCCCATCTGCTGGCGGCCGTATTCATCCTGCCCGCGCTGGTGGGCTTCGCGGTTCAGCACGCCGCCGCGTCGCGCAAGCTCAAGAAGAAACTCAAGTCCGCCTCCGGGTCCGGCGCCTCGTAGCCGAGCCCGGAGAGCGTCCGGCCCCGTCAGCGCAGCTTGACCTCGCGCCCGGTCTTCTGGGAGCGGTACAGCCCGTCGAGGATGGCCATCACCGCGCGGCTCTCCTCCGGCGGGACGGGCACGTCGGTATCGCCCATGACGGCCTCGGCGAAGGCGCGGATCTCCTCGTGGTGCGCCCGGGTACCCGTGCTGCGGACGTCGACCTTGGTGTCCACGTAGTCGCCCGCGTTGTGGTCGTACACCTCGCAGTCCGGCCACTTCGCGCCGCGCTTCGTACCGTACAGGTCGATGCGGTTCTCGTTGCGCGGCTTCATGTTCACCATGAAGCTGCACTCCAGCGACAGCGCCGAACCGTCGGCGAAGCGGACGAACCCGGCCGCAAAGTCCTCCACGTCCAGGTTCTTCTTGTCGTAGTCCGACCCGCCCCACTCGCTCCAGACATCCTTCTGCCTGGCGAGCTTGGTGACGCTGACGCCCGTGACGCAGACCGGGTCGAACTTGCCCATCAGGTGCAGCGCCAGGTCGAGGATGTGCACCCCCACGTCGATGCAGCACCCGCCGCCGGACTGTTCGTGGTAGATGAAGCC
>JBMCUM010000249.1:0-2915 GCA_048622595.1 Planctomycetota bacterium
CGTGTCAATTCAGCGCATCACCCACCTGCCGTCGGTCAGCTTGGGCGTCACGCGGTGGCGCGCCTCGGCGGCGCCCGGAATCTCGAAGTGCAGCTTCAGCGTCTTGCTCAGCACGAGACTGTCCTTGACGATGACTTTCTCGCCGCCCTCGGCCGTCTTGAGCGTCTTGCGGATGGGTGTGGGCAGGCGGATCTCCTGGACCTCGCCGCTGAGCCCGCCGACGAAGATGTCCACGCTGCCGCTGTCGGCGTCGAAGTCCGGCCAGACGGCGATGCCGTGCTTGGCGTTATCCTCGCCCTGCAGCAGCTTGCCCATCATCCCCACCGGGCTCCGCAGCATCGGGTTGTTGTGGCGCCGCTTGATGAACTGATAGGCCTGGCGGGGGACGTTGCGTCCGGCCTGCAGGAGCGTGCCCTTCTCGGAATACAATGTGAACGCCGGGGTGAAGGTGCGGTCCTGGCCCGTGCGGTTGATCACGGTGTAGCGCAGATACCAGTACAGTTTGACCTCCCCCCCGACCTTGAGCCGCAACGGAACGAGGTTCTTGAACTTGAACTCGAGCTGCCAGCTCTCCTGCATCACCGACGGACGCGGAATCCGCCCCGCCACGTCGCCGGTTGCGACGAAGACCGTCGCCACGGACAAGGCCAACAGTGCGACTGCGTTCCTCATGGTCGGCTCCTGCGGATGGACGTCGTCTGGTGCGACTATCGGCCGGCGCGGACGCCGACTCCACCCAAGCTACGTGCCCCGCGCGGCCGAGTCAACCGCAAATCCGCCCGGAGGCCGCGACGCGCGAGGGGCGATGGGCGACGGGCGGCTCACGTCAGCTTGCGGACGAGGTCGGCGGCGACCATGACGGCTGCGAGGAAGGCGACCGCGGCGAAGTACCGTCGCAAGCGCCGCGCGCGGAGCCGCTCGCACAACCAGGCGCCGAGTTGGATGCCCACCGAACTGCCGACGATCAGTGCCATGACCAACACGAGGTTGACGTTGCCGTGCAGCCCATGCTGGATGGTCCCCGTCGCGGCGCCAAACAGCATGACGGGCAGGCTTGTGCCGACGGCTTGGTGTGCAGACAGCCCGACGACCAGAAGAAGCAGGGGCATGAACAGCACGCCCCCGCCGATGCCCAGCAGACCGGTCAACACGCCGATCATGACCCCGACGCTCACCATGCCGGGCAGTGAGACACCCGCCAGGCGGGCGCGCCTGAGTGTGACGCGCGGACCCAGGGGGATTCGCTGAAGCAGGCTGTGGCGGGAGCCCCCGGTCGGATCTCGAAACGTCAGCCAGGAAGTCGCCAGCAGTAAAACGAAATACAGCGACAGAATCACGATCTGAAACGTCGGTTCGCCGACGGCCATCTTAAGTTGCGTGTGGATCTCGACACCGAGGATGGCCCCGATGATGGCGCCCGTGCCGATGATGAACACGCTGAGGGGTTCGACGTTGCCCCGGCGCATGTGTCGTGCGGTCCCGCCGGCGCCGGTGCCAATGATGAAACTCAAACTGCTGCCGATGACGACCGACTCGCGCACGCCGAAAACGATGATCAACAGCGGGTTCATCAGGAACGCCCCGCCGACGCCGAACAGGCCCGTCAGCGTTCCGATGCCCAGCCCGAGCCCGACCAGGAGCATCACGAGCGGAAAGCCGGCCGCCAGATCGGCCTGCGGCAGCTCGAACAGCGACGCCGTTGACAGGCCCAGCACGTTCACCGCGTGCCCTCCCGCGCCGCGGCGCGCCGTCGGCGCCACCGTCGCAGCCGCGCAAAGGCGCACTCGACCCCCAAGCCCCATACCAGCGGCACAAGGATATACATCGTGAGGTTCAGAAGCGTTTCCATGGCGTGAGCCTCGCAAACGACGATCCGACGGTAGAGCATCCGCGCGAGCAAGGCAAGGGCTTTGCGCGAACGGGATGCCCGCGACATCGCCCGACCGCTACGCGCCGCCGCGGGCGGCGCCGCGGTCGAGCAGGAGGGTCGGCAGGGACGCGGCCAGCCCGGCCGGGCGGTACAGGGCCTCGATCTCGCCGCGGCAGTTATACCAGCAGTCGCGGCAGGTGTTTCCCGCGGCCGCCGCAGCGAGCCGCCGGCGGATCGTCCGCGGATCGTCGCGGAAGAGGTTCGCCACCGGGCGGTCCTTCTGCTCGACGCACAGGGCGACGTCGCCGGTCGAATTGACGTTGAAAAACGCCCGCCCCGCCCGGCAGCCGGGCACGCCGCCGGCGAGGAACTCGTCGAATCGCGCCAGGTAGGACGGATTCGACAGGAAGTTGCCCCACCGCCGCCGAAGCGACAGCAGGCGCGGCGCCACGGGCCCGTCGTCGTGCGCGTACGCGGGCGAGCCCGTCTTGCGGGCGCCGTAGGGCTGGACCATGAAGTACGCGTCGCGCTCGGCGGCCATCGCCACCAGCGCGTCCATGTCCGCGAGGTTGTCGTCCATCAGAACGGCCAGGACGTTCACCCGCTGCCAGCGATGCACCCGCGCCGTCGAGAGCAGCTCGACCGCGCGCCAGGCCTGCTCCCACGCCCCGACCATGCCGCGGCGAGCGTCGTGGCGGTCCGCCGAGGCGTAATCGATGCTCACCGAGACGCCCCAGACGCCGGCGCGCATCAGCTCGGAAGCGGTTTCGGGCGTGACGAACCAGCCGTTCGTTGTCACGAAGGGGAAGTGATACCGCCCCACGGCGCGGACGATGTCGGGCAGGTCGGTCCGGAGCAGGGGCTCGCCACCGGCCAGCGAGACCAGCAGTGTCCCGAACGACGCCAGCTTCCGCGCCCCGCGGGCGTACGCCGCCGGTGCGGGCTCCTCGCGCCGTCCCAGCGGGTCATGCCAGTACCCGCAGAACCGGCAGCGGAAGTTGCAGCGGTAGGTCACCTGCCAGGCGCACCAGACCGGGTGTCGCCC
>JBMCUM010000250.1:0-2891 GCA_048622595.1 Planctomycetota bacterium
CCACGAAAGGTCCGCACCGGATGCACGGTCCAGCGGCGGGCGGGACGTCCGAGCCGGCCCAGCACGGCCGCCCGAGCGGCGCGGAGGTCCATCGCATCGGCGCGGGCCTCGAACGGCAGCAGCCACGCGTGGCGCCCGTCCGCCTCGCCGTGCAGCGCCGCGCGCGCGGGGGCGAACGCGTCCGCATCGAGCGGTCCGGGCGGTCCGAGCACGTGCACCCTCACCGTCAAGCCGTCCAGCACCTCGTGCGTGATGCGGTCGGGCAGGTGCTCGCTGCGCATGGCCTGCAGGGCGGCGGCGACGACGTTGCGCGGAAGCGAGTCGTGTTCGTCGGCGACGACGCGGGCCCGGCACGCTTCGCCGTCCCATAGTGTCACGGCCGCCGCGGCTCGGCGCCCTGTCAGCGGCTCGGCAGCGCCCAACTCCTGCTGCTCGACCGGCGTGCGATAGTCCAGGTACGTCCCCATCGCCCGGCGCGCCAGGCGCACCAGGACCCGCCCGTCGGCTTCGGACAGCGCGCCCGGCGCCGTGGCGGGGCGTTCGACGGCCCCGGACGTCGCGACGCAGGCGGCGATCAGCAGTCCGGTCAGCATGCGTGTCAGCATGCGTGCGTTATACGCTGCCGCGCGAAGGCGGGCAAGCCGGCGGTCCCTTCGCGGGGAATTCGCCAAACCCCCATGGCATCGGCGCGTCGTTTCGTATAATCGCCCCGTACGATTTTCGCGATCCGTTCCGGAGTATCCCATGACGCCAGACGAGCAGAAGAATCCACAGCCGGTCGAGCCCGACGACGCGACCGGGGCGAAGGACACGCCCCGCGAGGCGCAGGACGGGGCGGTGCCCACGCCGCACGTCCCGGACGAGGTGCACAATCCCCCGCCCGCACCGGATACCCGACTCGACGAGCAGCTCGAGCAGGAGATCGACGCCGCCCTGGGCGACCGCAGCATCGAGGAGCTGATGTGCGACGAGTCGCCTACACCCCGCGGCGCCGGAACCGGCGAGGGCGTCGTCCGCGGGCAGGTCGTGGCGATCCACGGCGACGACGTGTTCGTGGACGTCGGCGGCCGGGCCGAGGGCGTCCTCCGCGCCGACCAGTTCCGCGACGAGCCGCTTCCCGAGCCCGGCGCGACGATCGAGGTGACCGTCCAGCAGCGCGGCGACGACGGGCTGCTGCGCCTGTCGCGCCGGGGCGCCGTTCAGGCCGCCGCGTGGGAAACGCTCGAGGTCGGCCAGATCGTCGAGGGCGTGGTCACCGGGCACAACAAGGGGGGGCTGGAGATGAAGATCAACTCGCTGCGGGCGTTCATGCCCGTCAGCCAGATCGAGCGGGCGCGGGTGGAGGACCTCGGCCCGTACGTCAACCAGAAGCTGCGGTGCGTGGTCACGGAGTTCGATCGCAAGGCGGGCAACCTCGTGGTCTCGCGGCGGGACCTGCTCGACGCCGAGGCCGAGGAGAACCGCCGCAAGCTCTGGGAGACGCTCGCCGAGGGGCAGACCGTCCCGGGCACGGTCCGCTCGCTGATGCCTTACGGCGCGTTCGTGGACCTCGGCGGGGTCGACGGGCTGCTGCACATCAGCGACATGAGCCACGGGCACGTCGACAAGCCCGGCGACATCGTCGCCGAAGGTCAGCAGATCGAGGTCCGCATCCTCGGGATCGACCGCGAGAACGAGCGCATCTCACTGGGACTGAAGCAGACGATGACCGACCCGTGGGAAGGCGTCGAGCACAAGTGGGTGGTGGACCAGGTGGTCACCGGGCGGATCACGAAGGTGGTGGACTTCGGGGCGTTCTGCGAGCTGGAGGAAGGCGTCGAGGGGCTGATCCCCGTCAGCGAGCTGACCTTCGAGCGCCGCGTGGGGCATCCCGGCGAGATCGTCAACGTCGGCGACATGGTCAAGGTCCGCGTGCTGAACGTCGATGCCGACCGGCGGCGAATCTCCCTGTCGCTCAAGCGCGTCGGCGACGACCCGTGGATGGGCGCGTCGGTCCGCTGGGCGAAAGGCGCGATCGTCGACGGGATCGTCACGCGGGTGGCGGAGTTCGGCGCGTTCGTGGAGTTGACCCGCGGCGTCGAGGGGCTGGTGCACATCTCCGAGCTTTCGGACGCCCACGTGCGAAACGTCGGCGACGTCGTCTCCGAAGGTCAGTCCGTTCAGGTCAAGGTCATCGACGTCGACGAGCAGCGCCGCCGCATCTCCCTGTCCCTCAAGCAGGCCGGCGCAGCCCCGGCGGCCGTCCCCGCCGAGCCGCGCCAGCCGAGGAAGCAACGCAAACGCCCCCTCAAGGGCGGTTTGGACTAGAAACGATTTGCCGGGTGTAGGCGTATACGAAGTCCGCGGTTGCGACGGTGCAGCTTGTGTCCGGATGATGCGACAGCCCAGCCATAGCTATGGCTGGGCTGTAGTTCGCCGCGGCGTCGAGAGCACCCCGTCTCATGAGCGTGCAACGCCGTGAGCATGCGGCACCGCAAGCGTACGGTTCGATGATCCTTCGAGGGCGTCCCGCGCTGCGCGTGCTGCCGATCGCCTACAATTCGGGCGAAGTTTGCGGGAACAGTTCGCCCGTTCGAGCATCACAAGTCAATGAGGTCGGCGTCGGCCGGCCTGCTTGCGAGGTTGGTTAATGTTGAAAGGAACGGTCATGAGACACCGAATGCGTTTGTGCCTGGCGGCGCTGGCGGTTGCCGCGGCGACGGTGCCCGCGGCGGGGCGGATCAAGCTGGCCGCCCTCCCCGTCCGCCAGCGGGTGGAGATTCAGCTCGACAACGCCGGGGCGACGCTCGTGGAGGAGGAGCGGATCGTCCCCCTGCTTCAGTCCACCCCCGAGCGGGGCAACAACCGGATCGACTTCAGTTGGTCCAACACGCACATCGACAAGAACTCGA
>JBMCUM010000251.1:0-2888 GCA_048622595.1 Planctomycetota bacterium
GGGCAGCGCCTCGCGGCGGCGTCCGACGGCGAGGCGGTCGACGTGTACGCCCCGGCCGCCGGAACCGTCGCCCGCGTGACGCGCGCCGCGACGGCCGGTCGGTACGGTCCGGCCCATTCCGACGCCATCGAGCTGGTCGAGCTGGAGGACCTGCCCGAGCTTCCGCCCGACGCGCCGGAGGCGGACTGGCGTCATCTCGGTGCGGCGGGGATTCGCGAGCGGATCGCCGACGGCGCCCTGACAACCTTCCGCCGCGGCGCCGAGCCGCTGGCGCGCTGGGTCGAGCGGGTCCGTCGCGCCAAGGCGCGCACGCTCATCGCCAACGTCATGGAGCACCAGCCGTACGTCACCGCCGACCACGCCGTGCTGGTGGAACGCGGCTCGGCCGTGGCGGCGGGCGTGGCGCTTTTGGCGCGGGCGACCGGCGCTGGCGACGTGTTCCTGGTCGCCGACCGTCGGCGCACGGACTCCTACCGCCAGGCCGAAACCGCCGCCCGCAAGCTGGGCATCCGCCCCGTCGCCCTGGAGCCCAAGTACCCCACCGGCGCCGACGAGATGCTCGCCAGGATCCTCACCCGACGCGAGACGCCGCCGGGAGCATCCACGCTGGATGTCGGCGCCGCCGTGGTCGACGCGGCCACGGCGCTGGCGACGTACGCGTGGGTTGCCTGCGGGGTGCGCCCCGCAGGACGCGTGGTCACCGTCGCCGGCGAGCGAGCCGCGACCGCGGGCAATTTCTTCGTACCCTTCGGCGCCGGGTGCGTCGAGCTGGTCGGCGCCGATGCGCCGGTGCTGCACGGCGGGCCCATGACGGGCCTGCGGTGCGACGAGGCGATGGTGGTCGCCCCGGCGACCGACGCCGTGCTCGCCCCGCAAGTCGCCCCGCCGCCGCATCCGGGACCGTGCATCCGTTGCGGGTGGTGCGTGGAGCACTGCCCCACGCGCCTGAACGTCGCGACGCTGAACGACGCGTTCGAGCTGGGCGACGCGGACCGTGCCGAGCGTCTCGGCGTCCGCGCATGCATCGCCTGCGGCGTGTGCTCGTACATCTGCCCGGCGCGACTGCCGCTGACCCAGCGGATGAAGCAGCTCAACCGCGCTGTCGGACGCCGCGCCCGGAGGGCGGGCAATGGCTGAGCCGAACGCCAGCGCGGCGACCGAGCGGACGCGCCGCCTGCCCGCGTTCGAGGCGCCGTTCCTTCGCGCGCCGGAAGGGGCGCGGCGAGTCTTCCTGACCACGCTGGGCGCCGCGTGCGTTCCGTTGCTGGCCGGCGTGGTGCTGTTCGGGTGGCGCGCGGCGGTGGTGGCCGCCGTGTGCGTGACCTCCTGCGCCGTCATCGAGCGCGTGACCTACCGCGTGACGCGCACCCCGGCGCTGGGCGGGCGGTCCCACGCCTACCTCACCGGGGGGCTTCTGGCGCTGACGCTTCCGGCGTTCACGCCCTGGTACGTCGCGGTAATCGCCTCGGCGTTCGCCATCATCATCGGAAAGGCCGTCTTCGGCGGCGTCGGGCACTTCCTCTGGCAGCCGGCGCTGGTCGGGCGGTTCGCCGTGGCCGTCATGTTCCCCGCCTTGCTGAACCCCGGCGACTGGACGGTCCTGGCCCAGAACCGCCTGCTGATCGGCGACAGCCACCTGGACGTCGCACGCACCCCGTCGGACTACCGCGGCTGGAAGGACCGTCCGGCGCCGCCCGGCGCCGACGCGTTCCGCCTGCCTCCGCCGAAGCGGGCGCTGGCGAAGCTGACGCGTCGCGCGCCCGAGACGGCGCCGGCATACAGCGGCCTGGCGATGCCGCGGATGGAGATGCCCGACGCGCCGCCGGCGGCGCTGCGCGCCCCGCCGACGGACCGCCTGCCTCCCATGCGCGACCTGATCTTCGGGACGCGCCCCGGGGGCATCGGCGAGACGTGCACCGTCGCGCTGATCCTCGGCGGGCTGTTCCTGGTCTATCGCGAGTACGTCAAGTGGCAGTTTCCGGTGGCGTTCGTCGCCGCGGCGTGGATCGTCGCCGCGGTCGCCCCCATCGAGCTGGCCGGTCCCAGCGGGACGGTCGAGACGGTCTGGTGGCCTGTGCTGCACGAGGGGCTCGCCGTCGGGTTCACCTACGTCAACTACCAGGTGCTCAGCGGCGCGACGGTGCTGGCCGCGACGTTCCTGGCGACCGAGATGTCCTCGCGCCCGGCGACGGTGGGCGGACAGGCGCTGTACGGCGCCGCCGGCGGCGCCCTGGCGATGGGGCTTCAGCTCTACGTTGCCGTGCCCGTGCCCGCCTACGTCGCCGTCTTGGCGGTCAACACCTTCACCCCGTGGCTCGAGCATGTGGGCAGGCCCCGCGTGTTCGGACGTCGGCGCCTGGAGTTCCTTCGCCGCGACCGCCCCTAGCGCCCCCGCCGGCGCAGACGGTCCCACAGGGCGATCACGCCCGCCCCGGCCGCGATGCTCAGGATCGGCGCCAGCGGAACGCGATAGCGCGGCAGCCCGTACGGGCCCGGAAGCAACGTCCCGACGATCACCACCAGCACCAGCAGCCAGACCTCCGCTCCCAGGCGGAACCGCCCCAGCCCGCCCCGGCCCGCGACGAGGCGCAGCACCGCCCCGACGGCGATCGAGGCGTACTTCAGCCCCAGCAGAAGCACCATCGGCGCGGCCAGAAGCAGCGCCGCGGTGTTGTGCCCGAAGTAATGCCGCGCCGCCGCAACCAGCCCCTCGCGGCGCAGCACGTCCCGCGTGCCCTTCTGCCCGGAGGTCAGCCCCAGCATCTCCAGGGCGTACGGCGCGCCGGGCAGATAGACCCCCGCGCAGCCGCGAAGGTGAAGCCATGCGTACTCCAGCGGGTGCTCGGCGATCGCGCGGCGCGCCTGGCGGGCGCGCCACTCGGCGGCGT
>JBMCUM010000252.1:0-2871 GCA_048622595.1 Planctomycetota bacterium
GCGCGCCTGAAGCGCCTCGCGCAGCTCGGCGAGGTCGGCGGCGAACGCCCCGACATCTCCGGGCAGCGCCTCGGCGAGGCGGTCTCGCAGGCGTCGGGCCAGGGCGGGCGCCGCGCCGCCGGTTCCCACGGCGACGACCACGTCCCCGTCCCGTGCCACGGCGGGCAGGTAGAAGTCGCACAGCTCGGGCGTGTCGGCGACGTTGACCGGCACCCCGGCGGCACGGGCGTCCGCGGCGACGCGCGCGTTCAGCGCTCCGTCGTCCGTGCACGCCAGAACCACCGCCGCCCCGGGCAGGTGCTCCGGGCGGTAACGGGCCGCGTACACCTCGGCCCCGTCCATCTTCGCCGGCGACCCGCCGGTAACCAGCGTCACGTCCGCCCCGGCCTCCAGCAGCGCGCGGGCCTTGCGCCGCCCGACGCGCCCGGCGCCGACGACGACCGCCTTTCGCCCCTGCAGGTTCAGCATGACCGGGAAGGTTCTCACCCGCGCGCCTCCGACTGCCGCGCCGCGGCCATGTGCAGAGCTTCGAGCATCGCCCGCGCCTTGTCGAGCGTTTCCTGGTGCTCGGCGGCGGGGTCGGAATCGGCGACGATCCCCCCGCCGACCTGCACGCCCGCCCGGCCGTCCTGCCAGACGATGGTGCGGATGGCAATGTTCCAGGTCACGGCGCCGTCGACGCCGACGTGACCGATGCATCCGGTGTAAGGCCCGCGCGCGGTGGGCTCCATCTCGTCGATGATCTCCATGGCGCGGATCTTCGGCGCGCCGGTGATCGACCCGCCCGGAAACGTCGCACGCAGCAGCGCCGCCGGACCGACGCCCGCGCGAAGCCGCCCCTCAACCGTCGCCACGAGGTGGAAGACCGTCGGGTGCGTCTCCAGGCGCGCCGGGTCGATCACCCGGACCGACCCGTACCGGCACACCCGACCGAGGTCGTTGCGCAGCAGGTCGACGATCATCGCCAGTTCGGCGTTATCCTTCTCGCTGCGGCGCAGTTCCTCGGCCGCGCGGGCGTCGGCGCTCGCCTCGCCCGTCCTGCGGCGCGTGCCTTTGATGGGGCGGGTCACCACCCGCCCGCCGCGCAGCTCGAGGAACAACTCCGGCGAACTCGACAGCACCGCGCACGGCACGCCGCCGGCGTCGAAGCCCAGATACGCCGCGTATCCCGCCGGGTTGCGTCGGCGCAGGGCGGCGTACAGCTCGCCCGGGGGACCCGGCGCCGAGGCCGTCAGACGCTGCGAGAGATTCACCTGGAAGATATCGCCGGCGGCGATGTGCTCGACACACCGCGCCACGGCGCGGCGGTAGGCGTCGGGGGTGAACCCGCTGTCGACGGCGATCGCGGGGCGCTCGGCGGCAGCCGACCCGGCGTCGTCGGCGCCGGGCCCGCCACCGCGCGCTGAGGCATGCAGCCGCCGCAGGGCTCCTGCGGCGACGCCGGCGCCGCGAGGCGCCGCGTCGAAGGACAGGCGGACCAGTCGCCACGTGCCGGTCTGCGCGTCGTGGACCAGCACGGCGTCGTACAGCGCCACCCGCAGGTCGGGCAGCGCCGTGTCGCGCCGCGCCCGCGCGGGGAGGCGCTCGACGCAGCGGCCCATTTCGTAGCCCACATAGCCGATCCATCCGGGCAGGTAGGGGCCCGCGTCCGGCGCCGCCGCCCGGACGCGCCCGAAGGCCCGCTCCAGCGCCGCCCAGATCTCCGTGCCCCGCGCCAGCTCCCGCCCTGCCGCGTCCGTCAACACCCCGCAGCGGCAGGTGAGCACGTCGACGGGGCGACAGGCGAGCACCGTGTAGCGCCCGTAGCGACGGTCGAAGGCGCTGGAGTCCAGCGCGGCCGGGTCGGGCTCGCCCGCCAGCGCCCGCAGCACCTCGCCCGGCGCTGGCGCGGCGTCCAGCGTCTCGACCTCGATCCGCGCCGTCAGTGAATCGCTCCGCGCGTCCACGTCAGTCGTAGTCCCGCGTTCCCGGCGGCCAGCCGATATAGGGTTCAAGGTGCGGGACTTGGTACTCGCCCGCCTGTGCGTCGGTGAACGCCGCGGCCGCCGCGGCCGCCGCGGCCAGCAGCGCGTCGTCGGAATCCAGGTGTCGCGCGATGAGCTTCCGCGCGTAGCGGACGTCGCCACGTCTGCCCGCCGTGTGCTTCAGCACGCCGCAGGTCAGCAGCGCCTGGACGCGCCAGGCGTGGTCCGCGTCGTCGGTGACCAGCTTGAACACGTCCCCGGCGTGCGGCTTGACGGCGTAGACGATGCCGAGCTTGTCGCGGTACTGCCTCCGCAGGCGGTCGAGCTGATCGTCGTAGTCCTTGACGGCGGCCGCCGCCAGGGGATCCGCCAGCGGCGCCTCGCTCGGGGGGACGCCGCTGACCTGCTCCGCCCCGCCGTAGAGATACTCGAACGACGCCAGGGCCCAGTTCTGCGTCTGCATGCCCACCATGACCACGTTGACGTGCCCGCGCTCGCGGATCAGATGCCACCCGAAGGTGAACATGTCCCGCGCGACGGTCTCGGCTTCTTCGAACCGCTCGGCGTTCCGGTGCTGCTTGTACAGCTCCAGCAGCACCTCGGCCAGCCGCTTCAGGTCGCTCGCCGGAGCGAACGCCGGCGCGACGTGTACGTCCTCGGCATGGCGGGCGGCGTAGCGGCAGACGGCCTTGTCGGCGCCGGCGGCGACGTGGGCGTGGACGTCCTTCAGCAGGCGGAGCACCTCCGGCTCCAGCGAGACGTTGTCGCGCGCGAAAACCCCGCGAAGCGTCGCCGCGTGCGCCCGCGCGACCTCTGCCGCCCGGCTGTAGTCCTCGGCGGCGTCGCCGCCGGCGCGGGGGCGCAGCCCGGCGGCCGCGCCGGGCCAGGTCAGCTCCAGCTTCTCCAG
>JBMCUM010000253.1:0-2835 GCA_048622595.1 Planctomycetota bacterium
TGCGCCATCCGCGAGCACGTGACGATCTACGCCGGAGGCGAGAACCCCACGCGGATCGGCTCGGACAACCTGATCATGATCGGTTCGGTGATCGGGTGCGGCGCGACGGTGGGCGATCACGGCATCTTCGCCAACTGCACGCACGTCGGGCGCGGCGCGACGGTCGAGGACTACGTGCGGACCAGCGCGTTTCCCGTCATCGGCGAGCGGGTGTGCGTGGGGGCGTACACCTTCGTCAACGGGTACGCCAGCGTCCTGCGGACGGTCCCGCCGTTCGCCATCGTCGAGGGCGACCCGGTCCGCGTCCGCGGGGTCAACGCCGAGAATCTCCGGCGGTGCGGGTTCGGCGACCGCGACATCCGCGCCCTGAAGGACGCCTTCCGCGAGATGTACAACGGAACGAGCGGACAGGCGGACCCGAAGGCGATCGCCCGCCTGCTCCGGCGTGAGGATCTCAACCCTCACGTCCGGCGCGCCCTCGAGGCCGTCCGGGGCGACGGGGAGGGCGACGATGACTGACGTGAGCGTCGTTCGCGAGATCGACCCGTCGGCGCGGGTGGCGCCGGACGCGTCCATCGGTCCGTACTGCGTGGTGGGCCCTCACGTGACGATCGGCCCGCGGACGCGTCTGACGCGGCGCGTGTGCATCTCCGGGCACACGAGCATCGGCTCGGATAACGTCTTCGGCGAGGGGTGCGTCCTCGGCGCCGCGCCGCAGGACCTGAAGTACGCCGGGGGGTCGACCGTGCTGTCCGTCGGGCACCGCAACCGGTTCGGTCGGATGGTCACGACCCACATCGGCACCGAGGCCGGCGGATACCTCACGCGCCTGGGCGACGACAATGAGCTGGACGACGGCTGCCACGTCGCCCACGACTGCTACATCGACGACGGGGTGTTTCTCGGGCGCAGCGTCATGCTGGCCGGGCACATCCGCGTCCAGAGCGGGGCGGTGGTCGCGGCGCTGTCCGGGGTGCATCACTTCGTGACGGTGGGGCGGTACGCGCGGGTGGCCCCGCGGACGCCGGTTCGTCGTGACGTGCCCCCGTACACCTGCTTCGGTCAGGAGGCGGCGGACGCTCCCCCGGCCGTGACGGGCACCCACGAGGCGGGGCTGCGCCGCGCGGGGCTCAGCGCGTGGGAGCAGAAGGAGCTGCGACGGGCGCTGCGCGAGCTGTTCGACAATGAGTTCGCCATCCAGAACAAGATCGAGCAGTTGTTCAACCTGGGCGTGGAGGGGGAGGTTGCCGACCTGTGCCGTTTCTGCCAGCGGTCGCTCCAGGGCGTTTACGGTCGATATCGGGAGGTGTTCCGCGGTAGGATACCGCCCGAGGCCCGCGAGTATCTGACCGCCGAGCAGTGGGGCAAGGTCCAGAGGAGCGTCCCGTGAGCTTTCGCGTTGCGGTCGTCGGCGCCGGGCGGATGGGCAAACTCCACGCCCGCGTGCTCAGCGAGATGGACGAGGCCGACCTCGTCGCCGTGGTCGACGCCAATCCGTCGACAGCCGATACGGTCGCGCGCCAACGCGACTGCCGCGCCCTGACCGACCCGGCCGAGGTCGCCGACGCCGTCGACGCCGCCATCATCGCCGTGCCCACGCTCCAGCACGTCCGCGCCGCCTGGCCGTTCGTCCAGGCCGGGAAGTGCGTGCTCATCGAGAAGCCACTGACCGACGACCCGTCCGACGGCAAGGCGCTGCTGGAGCTGGCCGACAGGACCGGCGCCTGCGTGCAGGTGGGGCACACCGAGCGGTTCAATCCGGCCGTCGCGGCGCTGCGCAAATACGACATCCATCCGAAGTTCATCGAGGCCCATCGGATCAGTCCGTTCACGTTCCGCTCGGCCGACGTGGGGGTCGTGCTGGACATGATGATCCACGACATCGACCTGGTCCTGATGCTCGCCCGCGCGGGCATCGAGAGCGTCCGCGCGATCGGCGTCAACGTCATCGGCGAGCACGAGGACATCTGCAACGCCCGGCTGACGTTCGACAACGGGTGCGTGGCGAACGTTACGGCCAGTCGCCTGGCCATCAAGACCGAGCGGAAGATGCGCATCTTCTCCGAGGAGGCGTACCTGTCGGTGGACTACGGAAAGAAGGTCGGGCTGGTCGTCCACAGGAGCCAGAACCTGGACCTGATCCAGATGGCCCGCGACATGGACGTGGAGGACCTGGCGGAACTGGCCGAGACGGTCGACTACACGAAGCTGCTGAAGGTCGAGGAGCTGGTGGTGGACGATTCCACCGAGCCCCTGCGCCGCCAGGCCGAGGCGCTGCGCGAAACCGTCGTCAACGGCGCCGACCCCGTCGTGCCCGCTCGGGAGGGCCTCGAGGCCGTCCGTGTCGCCCGCCTGGTCGTCGAGTCGATCAAGACCCACCGCTGGGACGGGCGGCATTCCGACCGCGAGGGGCTCGACGTCATCCAGCGCGACTGAGGTCCACGGCAAGCCGGTGTCGTTCGCGGACTCCGCGTCCGTCAGTCGGCTTTCATCACTTCCCGCAGCAAGACCGTCGCGTAGCTGCCCGCAGGCGCCGTGAAGCGCACCTGCAGGTACGCACCGTGTGCGTCCTCGCCACTCGTCAGCTCAAGCTGGCCGGGGCGGAACCGCAGCGCCCGACGCGTGCCGCGGGGCTTGATCGACCCGACGCCGCGGAAGTCCTCCGGCGCGATCGCCCGCGCCGCCAGTACCTCCCGCTCGATCCGCCCGGGCTCGCCGTCGGCCAGGCGGCTGCGGTAGCCCGGGACCGGTCCGGTGGGCGAGATCTCGAACCGATCGGCGCGGGGCTGCTCGGCGTCGGGGTCTTCCACGCGGAACACCCCGCCGCTGTCGGTC
>JBMCUM010000254.1:0-2833 GCA_048622595.1 Planctomycetota bacterium
AACCGCCGACACCGGCATTTTCAGTGCCGTGCTCTACCAGCTGAGCTACCTACCCCGATGCATCCACTGTACACGCGCGTGCGGACAAGTCAAGCCCGACGAGCCGTTCGGACCCCCGCGGGCGGCGGTCAGGGCGTGGGGCGGCGGAAGCCGGTCCGCTGGACGATGTTCTCCACGTCGAAGTGGGCGAGCGTCGCCCGCAGTGTACCGATCGCGCGGAGCAGCTTCACCAGCGTGGGGCGCTGCTCGGCGTACTCGTCCCGCGCCGGCGGCTCGTAGGCGCTGCGCGACAGGACGAACACCTTGCCCGCCGGGGCGAAGGGCACCAGCTTCAGCTCGGGCGCGTCCGGACCGGCCAGCTCGAAGACCGCTTCCATCAGCTTGCGGTGGATCGGCTCGGGCGGCGCCGCGTCCCCGGTCAGCTCCGGAACGTGGTTCCACAGCAGGCGCGGAAAGCCGCTGGGAAGCCCCGTCCATCGTTTCCGCGCGAACGGTTCGATCTCTACGATCTCGACGCTCTCGGCCTGTTCGGCCGCTTCGGCCAGCCCCGATTCGACCGCTGCGTCGCGCAGGTCGCGGGCGAAGTCCGTGGCGAGCTTGAACGCTTCGGTCGTGAGCAGGTCGTTCTCGACGCGTCGGCGGATGTCCGGGGTGAGCTCCTCCGGCGCCCCGGCCGGGGCGGCCGCGAGCACGCGCCACACGATCAGGCGACCGCCGTCGAAGGTCGTCAGGTCCTGCCCGGCCTCGCCGGCGCCCACGACGGCCTCCTCGGCGCCGTCGTCGTCGTCCTGGGGAAAGACCAGTTGCGTGATGTGCTGCTTGGCGGCGGTGGCCGCCGACGCCAGCGGCTCCAGGTCGCGGCGCCTGGACGAGAAGAAGTCCCGACGCATGGCGTACCGCGTCGCCACCGGCCGCGAGACCGGCAGCGACCAGGCGCCCGCGCCGCGCGGGACGCAGAACACGGCGTTGCCCAGCCCGCGGAACGTGACCCACTTCCACGCGGGCTCGTCGTCCTCGCCGGCGTCTTCGACGGCCTGGGCGACCAGGGCGTCCAGCGCCTCGCCCAGCGTGTTCGTCGCGCCGATCAGCGAGACCTCCGCGTCGGCGTCGATCCAGTCGGCGCCGTGGGGGAGGACGACGGCCTGAACGGGCGGCTTGGTCCGCGTGGCCAGCTTCGCCAGCGCCTCGTCCAGCGGGACCTTGACGATGTGCGGGGCGTGGAGCTCGCGCTGGAGCAGGTCGCCGGCGTCGCCGATCAGCCCGCGCTCGGCGAAGTAGTCCAGCACGTCCCGGGGGTACGGGTCTTCCGCGGCGTAGTCGCCCAGCGCGTCGCCGACGGCCGCGGCGATGTCCTTCAGGGCGGCGGCGACCACCTCGACGCCGGGCTCGGCGCCGAGCGCCCGGGCGACGGTGTGCTTGTCGACGACGGCGTAAAGCAGTCGCACGCGGGGCTCGGCCCAGCGGTAGCCGAAGCCGAACGCCTCGGACAGCTCGGTCTCGTCGTCGTAGGTTCCGGGCGCCACGTCCCGGTAGCCGGCGAACTGCTCGCGGACCCGCTCGTCGCTGCGCAGGGCGGTCCGCCGCGTGGGGGGGATGTCGTCGCGGAAGTCCTCCGCCGGGACGACGGCGGCCTTGAGGGCGACCTTCTCGAACGTGTCGCGGTAGGTCAGGCGCAGCTCCTGCTCGGTCGGGTCGGCGTCGGGCAGGTGGGCGAGGTGGTAGCTCTTGTAGATGCGCAACCAGTTGGCGATGCCGGCCTTGATGCGGTCGAGGGTGATGCCCTTGTCGAATCGGCGCGCCTCGGCGAGCAGCTCGTCGAGCTTCTCGCCGGTGTACCCGCGCCGGGCGAGGAAGTTCTCGACGTCGGAGTCGAGGACGCGGACGCCGCTTTGGCGGGCCTCGGCCAGCAGCAGGGCGTACGGGTGCGTCATCACCCGGGGGTCGGGCAGCTCGCGAAGCTGAAGGGCCCGCTGGGCCTCCGGACCGGCGCCGAGACGCATCGCCTCCAGCGCCAGGCGCTGTTGGCGTGGGTGGCGGTCGAACAGGCGGACGACGCGGATGTCCTTCTCGGCCGACCATATGTCGCTGCCCCGGAGCTCCCCGTAGCGCGTCTCGCCGACGACCTGCTTGCCGGGCTCGCGGGAAAACAGCAGGTTGAACCCCTGGTAGCCGATGAGGAAGCTCACCATCAGAACAGCCATGATGATGAACACCATCTTCTGGTGACGGTAGAAGAATCCCAGCGCCATGTCGTTTCCTCTGGAGCGAAGGTCCCGCGACGGCGTCCGCATCGGCACGTGCCGACGCGGACGGGGCATGATACGCCCCGGGCGAGGTTGGAGGCAACGCCAAACCGATGCAAGCCATTTGCGATGTTCGTAGCGCGGGCGTCTCGCCCGCGTGTGGCGAGGGCATCTTGCCCTCGCTGGCGTTACGAACATCGCAAATGGCTCGTCGCGCTTGCGTCGGCGGGGGCGTTGGGCTACGCTTTCGCCGTCTTGCGGACCACAAAGGAATCCCCCATGCGCAAGGAATCCCTGGAGTTTCTCAAGAAGCTGCTGTCGACGCCGTCGCCCAGCGGGCGGGAGGCGGTCGCTCAGCGGATCTGGTGCGACTACGCGCGGCAGTTCGCCGACGAGGTGCACACGGACGCCTACGGCAACGCGGTCGCCGTGCTGAACCCCAAGGGCGACCCGAAGATCATGCTGGACGGGCACGCCGACGAGATCGGCCTGATCGTCAAGCACATCGACGAGAAGGGTTTCGTCTACTTCCAGCGGATCGGCGGGGTGGACCCGGCGCTGGTGCAGTCCAAGCGCGTCAACATCCACAC
>JBMCUM010000255.1:0-2828 GCA_048622595.1 Planctomycetota bacterium
GGGGGGACGACAGGCTCCGCCGGTATTCGAACCGGCCGGGGGGAACCGGTTCGAAAGGGGGACCGGATTCTAGGGCGATTGACTTACCACAGACGCCGTAGCGAGTCAACCTCGTCTGACGTGGCATTATAGCATCCAGCGGTCGCCTGACAAGGGCGCTCAGGGTTTTACCCTAGTTTTTTTCCAGCCCGTCCTCCGGGCCGGTTCCGAGGGGGCAGGAAACATAACATATTATTTCACAAGCGTTAGCGTCCGCGTACCTACGTCGGCTTCCCTCGCCCGCCCATTGCTCGTGGGAAAAAATGCGTTTTTTTGGCGCACAGGACCGGGACGTGACGCCGCCCGCAGTCTTGCCATTCGCCCCGGCTGAGGCGACAATACCGCCGACCTCGGAGACACCGCCATGCAGCAACCCGCGTCCTCGCCTTCGCCCCGCACGGGGCGCCTCGCCACCGCCTGCGGCGTATCTGCAGCCGTGCTCATCGCAGCGGGACTGGCCGCGGCGACCGTGTGGCTTGCCCTGGCGGCCGAGGCGCACCGCCTTACGGGGGAGGACGTCTTTCTGGCCGTGGCGCTGGTCCTGGCCGGCGCGGCGGGCGGCTGGGTGTGCGTGGCGCTTGGGGCGGTTCTCCGCGCCCAGCAGAAGATCGGCGAGGCGGTCGCCGCGCTGGGGGCGATTCCGACGGCCGAGCCGTGCGAGGACGCATCCTGTCCCGATGGCGCTTCAACCGAGGCGCCCGCGTCCGCCGAGGCGTCCGGGGCGAGCGTGTCACGCGCGGAGCGCACCGCGCGTGACGCCGAGCGCCTCCAGGCCGTCGGCGAGGCCTCTCGACGCGCCGAGGACCTGATGGCCGCGGCGCAGTTTGACGAGGCGCGGCGGGTCGCGCGGGACTTGGCGGCGTCGTACCCCGACGTTCCAGAGGCGCAGCGTCTCGTGCAGCGCGTGCGTCGCGAGGCGCGGAGCTTTACCATCGAGCAGCGCAGGCGTTTGTACCAGGAGGCGGATCGCATGGCCGAGTTACGGCGGTGGCGAGCGGCCGTCGCCGCGGGGCGCCGCCTTCTGGAGCAATACCCGAACTCCTCCGAGGCGGACGCGGTCGCCGAGAAGATGGACACGCTCGAGGTCAACGCCCGCCTGGAGGAGGCGCGCGAGCTGCGCGACCGCCTGCGCGACATGCTGAGCCGGCGGCGGTACACCGAGGCGGTCGCCCTGGCCGAGGACGTGTTGGCGCGATTTCCCGAGACCCGTATCGCCGGAGAGCTTCGCGAGCAGATGGACCGCCTTCGGGAACTGTCGCAGGTCGATCCGACGAAGTGAATCGCCGCGCGCCGGCGGAACCCCAAGCGCGAAAGGACGCACGATGAAGATTCTGTTGGTCGGTGGCGGGGGGCGCGAGCACGCCCTGGCATGGAAGATGGCCGCTTCGCCGTTGTGCGATCGCATGTGGGCGGCGCCGGGCAACCCGGGCATCGCCCGTCACGCCGAGTGCGTGGACATCGCCGACGACGACATCGCCGCGCTGGTCGCCTTTGCCACGGACAACGGCGTGGACCTCGTGGTCGTGGGACCGGAGGATCCGCTCGCCGCCGGGCTTGGCGACGCGGTGCGCGACGCGGGGATCCTGTGTTTCGGGCCGACCGCCGCGGCGGCGCGGATCGAGTCGGACAAGGCCTACGCCAAGGAGCTGATGCGCGGCGCGGCGGTTCCCACCGCCGAGGCGCGGATCTTCGCGGACCTTGGCGCGGCCCGGCAGTACGTGCTGTCGCGCGAGCACGGCGTGGCGGTCAAGGCCGCCGGGCTGGCGAAGGGAAAGGGCGTGTTCGTCTGCGAGGAGCCCTACCAGGCGGTCCGCCCGCTGGAGCGGATCATGGGCGAGCGGATCTTCGGGCAGGCGGGCGCCCGCGTGCTGATCGAGGAGCGTCTGACCGGACCGGAGGCGACCGTGCTGGCGTTGTGCGACGGGAAGAACATCTACGTCTGCCCGCCCCTGCAGGACCACAAGCCCGTCGGGGACGGCGACACGGGACCGAACACCGGCGGGATGGGCGCCTACAGCCCGGTGCCCGTGGTCGACGAGCCGATGTGCGGGCGGATCGAGCGGGAGATCCTCGTGCCAATCGTGGACGCCATGCGCCGCGACTTCGGCCGCTACGAAGGGGTGCTCTACGCCGGGTTGATGCTGACGGCCGGCGGGCCCAAAGTCATCGAGTTCAACTGCCGCTTCGGGGACCCGGAATGCCAGCCGCTGATGATGCGCCTCGACAGCGACCTCGTCGAGGCGATGACCGCCACCGCCGAGCACAAGCTCGCCGACGTCGAGATGCGGTGGGATGCGCGGGCATCCGTGTGCGTGGTGATGGCGTCGGGGGGCTATCCCGAGGCGTACGAAAAGGGCTTCGAAATCTCCGGGCTCGCCGAAGCCGAGGCGATGGAGCACGTGGCCGTCTTCCAGGCCGGAACCGCCGAGCAGGACGGCAAGCTCGTCACCGCCGGAGGGCGCGTGCTGGGGGTCACCGCGCTGGGCGAGACCATCGCCGATGCCCGGCAGCGCGCCTACCAGGCCGTCGACAGGATCGCCTTCGAAGGCGCCCACTGGCGGACGGACATCGCCGCCCGCGCCGTCGACGGCGGGTGAAGCGCTAAGGCGGATACGCCCGGATCAGCCGGGCGCCGGGGTAGTAGAACTCCAGGATCCGCTCGGCGGACCAGCCCGCCTCGGCCTTTCCCTGGGCGCCCCACTGACAGAGCCCCACGCCGTGCCCGAACCCGCGCCCGTCGGCGAAGACGATGTCGTTTCCCTCGGTGCGGATGTCGCAGTTGACCGAGT
>JBMCUM010000256.1:0-2730 GCA_048622595.1 Planctomycetota bacterium
GCCGTTCGCCGCTGCGCCACAGCCGCATCCCCGCCTCCGGAACCATCGGCTGAATCCCATAAGATTTACCTAACACCGCTTAGCCGGAAAGCATCCGGCGAACGGCGGCGCCGACGGGCTCGTCGACGCGCCGCGGGGTCAGCTCCGCAACGCCCCGCCCGTGACGCTCGGCGAGCATATCGCGTAGCGCCCGGCCCGCGCCGGGCACGCGCAGGTCCGGCGCCAGCTCCAGGACGCACGCGCCGACGAACGCCCGCCACAGGTCCGGGTGCGGCAGCTTGAGGTCCGGCTCATCGGCGACGCGGTCGCCGAACAGCACCAGGTCCAGGTCGATCGGGCGCGGGGCGTACCGCTCTGCAGTGCGCACGCGCCCGCAGGCGGCCTCCACCGCGCGGAGCTGTCGCTTCAGGTCGCGCGGGGCGCCTGCGCCGGACAGCTCCCAGACGCCGTTGACGAACTCCGGCTGGTCGGGCGGTCCGACGGGCTCGGTGCGGTAGAACGTCGAGCTGCGCGTCACGGTCGCCCGCCGTCGCAGACGCTCCAGCGCGTCCGGGATGTTGCGCCGCGGGGCGAGGTTGGACCCGACGGCGACGAAGGCGCGCTGCGCCTCAGCCGTCATGGCCGCGGTCCTCGCGCGTGATCTCCACGCCCACGGTCCGCGCGTAGCGCAGGGCACCGGGCTTGTCGACCTCGACGCGCACCCGGCGGACCCGCGGGCGCTGGAGGCACAGTTCGGCGATCCGCTCGGCCAGGCGCTCGAGGAGGTAGTGCTGCGAGCCCTCGACCAGGTCCGCGACGGCCAGCTTGAGCGCCTTGTAGTCGACCGTATCGGCCATGCGATCGGACTGCCCTGCCTGGCGGAGGTCCACGCCGAGGGCGATCTGGATCACGACGTCCTGGCGGACGCGGCGTTCTGCGGGGTTGACGCCGATGATGCAGCGCATCCGCAGGTCGCGGATGTGGATCTGGTCCAAAGGTCGATCACTCATACATGCGCCCCTTCATGTGCCTTCCGCCGTCGACGTACAGCACCTGCCCCGTGACGAACCGGCGCGTCACGAGGAAGCGAACGGCGTCGGTGACGCTCTCGACGCTCCCGACGCGCCGCAGCGGCGCCGCGTCGGCGAGCTTCTCCAGGTCGCTCTGCTCGGCGTCCGGCGGAGGGAGGATCGCCCCGGGCGCCACGGCGTTGACCGCGACCTGCGGCGCCAGCTCCATCGCCAGTATCCGCGTCAGCGTCAGCAGCATCCGCTTGCCCAGGTGGTAGGAGGCATGCCCGCGGTCGTAGTCCACCACCCGGGCGTCGAGCAGGTTGACGACGTGCGCCGACCGCCCCTGCGCGGCCAGGGCGCGGCTCAGCAGCAGCGGCGCCTCGGCGTGCAGGCGGATGCTCGCCTCGATCCGCGCCGGCGTCGCCTCCGTGATCACGTCGGTCGTGAAGGCCGAAGCGTTGTTCACGAGGATGTCCACCGCGCCCGCCTCGGCGACGGCGCGGTCCATCAACGCGCCCGCCGCGGACGGATCGCCCAGGTCGCACTGCAGTGCCCACGCCCGTCGCCCCCCGGCGCGGACCGCCTCGGCGGTCCCCTCGGCCGCTTCGGCCGAACGGTTGTAATGCACCACCACGTCCGCGCCGTCGGCCGCAAGCGCCAACGCCGTCGCGCGCCCGATGCGTCTGCCCGCGCCCGTCACCAGCGCCGTCTTGTTCA
Source organism: Planctomycetota bacterium (assembly GCA_048622595.1). GTDB lineage: Bacteria > Planctomycetota > Phycisphaerae > SM23-33 > SM23-33 > JAGXKT01. The sequence goes on from JBMCUM010000256.1 coordinate 1,710, forward strand.
CGAGCGGAAGCACAGGAGCACTCATCGCGTCACTCTCCCGCACGGCCGCCGGCGGCCGCGCGCCGCACACTATGGCACACGCCGCGCGGGGTTGCCAGCGGTGCGCCGGGCGGCGTCACTGCGCCTCGTCGAACCTGGCGGCGAGGATGAAATCGCTGGAGGTCAGCCCGTCGATCTTGTGGGTGCAGATGGTCACGTCGACCTTGCCGTAGGTCAGCGTGATGTCGGGGTGATGGTCCTGCTGCTCGGCGATCTCGCCGATGGTCTTGGTGAACTCCAGGGCGCCGCGGAAGTCGTCGAACTCGTACACCTTGTGAAGGTGGTGGTCGTTGACGACCTCCCAGCCCCCGCCGAGGTTCCGCGCCATCTGCCGGATCTCGTCGTGCTCCATCGGGGGGACGTCGCCCTTGCAGGGCTTGCATGCCTGCTGTGCCAGTTGCGATGTCATCGTCTGCTCTCCTGTCCTGGCGTACCCGTACGTCGTCACCGTCATTGTAGCGGGCCGGGCGCAGGCAGTTGCCACCGCCGTCGCCACGCCGCATAATGCCCCTCCCCAATCGGAGCCGACACGATGGTTCTGGCCTACCTGCTGCTGAACGCCGCCGTGGTGCTCGCCGCCACGTCGCTGCGCTACGGGGCGGTGATCCCGCCGCATGCGGCGCCGTGGCCGGTGGCGCCGGCGGTGTGGCCGGTGATGCACGAGGCTCTCGTACACATCGGCCAAACCGATGATCTGGGCATATTCATGGACGTCCGCTCCCTTGAGTGCCTTGGGATAGCCCGATCCGTCCACTCGTTCGTGGGTCTGAAAAATCACTTCGATCAGCCAGGTATATTCGGGACCGAGTGTTCTGATGACCTTGGCCCCCTCTTCAGGATGCCGTCCAAGGGACGCCCGCTCGACCGGACTCAACGCGCCATTTTTTTCAATGAGCTCGTCGGGGAGACGGCCCATGCCGATGTCGTGAAGCAATGCGGCCAGGCTCAGTTGACTGAGATCTTCCTTGGAATAGCCAAGCTC
>JBMCUM010000257.1:0-2726 GCA_048622595.1 Planctomycetota bacterium
CGCCGCTGGGCGGAGGCGATAGACCACGCAGACGCGCGCGCAGCGGTCTCCGCCGAGCGGGCGCTGCTCCAGGCGATCGGGGCCGACTGCCACAGTTGCGTCGGCGTCCATGTTCATCGCAGCGGCGCCGCGTGGCGCGCGCGGGCGATGGCGGCCGACGACGCGGGGCGCCCAGTCCATGTGGTCGCCGGGGCGGACGCCCTGGGCGACTTGCCGGCCGCGCTTGCCGCCCGGCTGCGTGGCGGCGCTGCCGGCGCGGCGCATTGACCCGAATTGCCCCCTGCTGATATACTGGATGGGGCGTAGTGGAGGGAGGGACCGGCAAGGTCACCGACATGGACCCACAGAGGACGGACCTGCGGCGGCTGCTCGTGCTGCGGACGCCGGGGCTGGCTCAGTCCGGCGTGGCGGAGCTGCTGCGAGGGTATTTCGACGTCGAGGAGGTCGCCGACGTCGAGCAGGCGACCGAGCAGATGCGCAAAGGTCGGTACGACGCGGTGCTGGCCGAGGCGGCCGACTTCCTCCCCCTGGAGCGCGGACTGGTCACGCAGCGGGCCCAGGTCGTGCTCGACACGATCGCGGACGGGGTGTGCATCGTCGGTCCGCGGGGCGAGCTGGTCTGGGCCAACCGGCGGCTGCGGGAGGCGCCCGCGGGCGTGCTCCGCTCGCTGCAGAGCATCTGCCGCGGCGCGTACGAGCAGTTCGCCTCGGCAGGAGGCGAGGGGGACAAGCGGTATTCGCTGAAGCCCGATCCGGGCACCTACTACGAGGTCATCTGCTCGCCGGTGCGCGACGGTCAGGGGATTCTCAGGCAGGTCGCGGCGATCGTGGTGGACGCCACCGGCCGGAGGCGCCAGCAGCTCAAGCTCAACGCGATCGACAACGCCGGGCGCGAGCTGGTCCGCCTGGACGACGAGCAGGGCGCGCCGCGTACGGTCGCCGAGCGCCTCAAGGTGCTCGAGGAGCGGGTGATCCGCTACAGCCGCGACGTGCTGGATTTCGAGCACTTCGCCGTGCTCCTGCTGGACGAGAGGACGAACCGCCTGGAGCTGGTCGTCTCCGAGGGGCTCGACGAGGACACGGAAAAGTACGAGCTGTTCGCCAGCGCCGAGGGCAACGGGATCTGCGGATACGTGGCGGCGACGGCCCGAAGCTACATCTGCCAGGACGTGCGCAAGGACCCGCGATACGTCAAAGGCCTGGCCGGGGCGCGGAGCAGTCTGACCGTCCCGTTGCGGATGCGCGACAAGGTCGTCGGCGTGCTGAACGTCGAATCGGCGCGGGTCGGGGCGTTCGGCGAGGAGGACCGCCAGTTCGCGGAAATCTTCGCCAACTATGTGGCCGTGGCGATGCACATGCTCAACCTCGTCGCCTCCGAGCGCCACGAGGCGCAGACGCAGATCAGCGGGTCGATCTCCGCCGAGCTGGCCGGTCCGCTCGGCGATGTCATCTCCGAGGCCACCGAACTGGCCGAGGACTACCTCGGTCACGACGACCTGCGCAAGCGGCTGAACAGCATCATCGACCGCGCGGGGGCGGCCCGGACGCGCCTGCATGAGCTGGTCAGCTCGCCGAGCCCGGGCGTGCTCAGCGGCGAAGAGACGCGGACCGCGCCGAAGGACCCCGTCCTTGCCGGAAGGCGTGCGCTGGTCGCCGACGACGAGGAGGTCATCCGCAACACCCTGCGGGACGTGCTGAGCTCGCACGGCTGCGAGGTCGACACCGTCGCGGACGGCGCCGAGGCGACACAACGCCTCTCCGAGCAGGCGTACGACCTGGTCATTTCGGATATCAAGATGCCCGGCGCCAGCGGCTACGAGGTCTTCGCCGCTGCCAAGCAGGCCGGCGCCTCGACCCGGGTGATCCTGATGACCGCGTTCGGGTACGACCCGGAGCACTCGATCGTGCGGGCGAATCGGGAGGGTCTCAGCGCGGTGCTGTTCAAGCCCTTCAAGGTCAACGAGTTGCTCGACGAATGCCGCGAGGCGCTGCGCTGCGACTGACCGTCGGTGGGATGCGGTGCCCGCGACGTGTCCTGCCGCAAGCCGGCCCCCCGTCGAGCCCCGCCGCGGTCGGGCGCGGAGTCGCTACAGGAGAACGCCTCAAGTCACGCACGCGAATGACCGAATCTAGCTCTTGACGCCGCAACGCGGTCAGCGTATGCGCTATTGCATACGGAGAATGTCGATGTGCCACGGCAACGGATTGCGAGCAATGCTGGCATTGGCCTGTGCGGCCGCGGTCAGTGGCTGCGCGCACGAGTTGCCGCCCGAGGCCTTGGAACTGCTCGACTCCGGACGCGTCGCCTGCCAGAACGGACAGTACGCTGCGGCGGTTGAGCGAATGGACCGCTTCCTGGCCGCTCACGAGGATGCCGACCGCGCCGGCGAGGCGTACTACTACCGGGGTCTGGCACGCTATCGCCTGGGGCGGTACGAGGTGGCGCGGGCCGACCTGGACACCGCGCTGGACGAGGCCGACGACGAGCGCGTCGCCCTGGCCGCGCGCGTCGCCTTGGGCGACTTGGCCTACGACACGGGCGACATCGCCCAGGCCGAACGCAGATACCGCGAAGCGGCGGACCAGATCGACCCGGGCGAGCCGCTCGCCGATCACGTCCGCTACCGCCTGGGCTGCGTGCTGCAGCGACAGGGGCGCTGGGAGGAGGCGGCGCTTCACTTTCGGCGAGTGGTGCATTACTTTACGGACAGTGAACTGGCCCGACG
>JBMCUM010000258.1:0-2719 GCA_048622595.1 Planctomycetota bacterium
GCTCAACAGCGTGCTGGGCGAAGGCGCGGTACAGCGCGTGGTGTTCACGGAATACACGGTGCGGTGACGATTCGAGCAACGGAGCCGACGATGGGACGAAAGCTTGCAAGCGCGACACTGGCGGGGATTCTCGCCGTGGGCGCGGCGACCGGCGGGTGCTCCGAGAAGCCCGACTGGAGCTTCGACTGGCCCGGGAACGGCGCCGACGAGACCCCCGCGCGGTACGTCCGCCTCGGCGAGATCCGCACGAACGTGCGATCGGCGTCGCTGGACCGGCGCGTCCAGGCCGTCATCGACGTCGGCGTCAGCGAGGAGGACTTCCCCGTCGCCCGGGGGCTGATCGATGACGAAGCCCCCGTGCTGCAGAACGCGGCGATCATGTATTTCGCCGAGCAGTCGCCCGAGGCGCTGCAGGGCGAGCAGGGTGCCGCCCGCGCCGCCGCGGACCTGACCGACCGGTTCAACGAGGCGTTGCCCCAGCCCGTAATCCGGGGCGTCCGCTTCACAGAGCTGCTGGTGCACTGACGCGATCCGGGCGGCGCGGCGCTTGTCTGGCCCGCCGGGCGCGGGCTAGAATCGGGGTGTGTGTGAACGCGCCGAGGAAGCGAGAACGGCGATGGATATCCCCGTCGAACTGTCGCGCATCCTGATCACCGAGCTGGGCGAGCAGCAGGTGGTGTTCCTCAAGGAGATCGACGGCGAGCGCGGCTTTCCAATCCTGATCGGGACCAACGAGGCGTTGGCGATCGACCGGCGGCTGAAGGGGATCGAGACGCCGCGGCCCATGACGCACGAGCTGCTGGCCAGCGTCATCAGCGAGCTGGGCGGCCAGCTCGAGAAGATCGTCATCAACGACCTGCGGGAGCACACGTTCTACGCGCGGCTGCACATCCGCCGCAACAGCGAGACGCTGGAGGTGGACTCGCGTCCGTCGGACGCGATCGCGCTGGGCGCGGCGATGGATACGCCCATCTACGTCGCCGAGCACGTGATGGAGGCGCTGGTGCAGGGCCCGTCGAGCAAGGCCGAGCGCATCGAGCTGCTCCGCCGCCGGATGGAGATGCTTCGCGAGCGGATGGAGCAGTTCGACGAGCAACTCGCCGACGAGGAATTCCTCAACACGACCCCGCCGGAAGTCATCGAGGAGGTCCGCCAGCAGCGCGCCCAGATGCAGCAGGAGCACGACGCGATCGCCGAGGTGCTCGACAAGCTCGGCTGATCACTCGCAGCCGCCCAGCCCGCTCACGGCCAGCCGAACCGCGCCACGTCCGCCGTCCGCTGGAGGTACTCCGGTCCGATCGCCAGGCCCATATGCCACGCCATCGGCCAGGCGTGATACAGAAGCACCGCCAGCCCCGCGTGGGCAAGCCCGAGCGTCAGCAGGTTCGCCCTGCGGCAGAACAGGACGGACCAGACGACGCCGGCGGGGAACGTCACGGCGACGAGCGGCCAGTTCGGCGCGTGGACGAGGGCGAACAGCCCGGCCGCCAGCGCGACGGCGGCGGGCGTCGGCAGGCGCGCCTGGCGCAGGCGGCGCAGTGCGAAGGCCTGGAGGAGGTACTGCTGCACGAGCCCCCACCCCAGGTACAGACCCGCCCGCTCGGCGAAGCGGGCGCCGGTATCCCAGTGGAAGCCCCCCGCTGCCAGACCGACGGCGACGACGCCGGCGCCCATCACGCCCGTGGCGACGGCGACTTCGCGAGCGGAGCCGGCCAGCGTGTCCACGCGGAGGCCCGAGTCGGCCGGGCGGTCACCGTGCAGCAGGTTCAGTGCGACGGGCGCGCCGATGGCAAAGACGGCGAAGGCCGCGTTCCACGCCCCGAGACGTCCGGCGTCGGGAAGCGCCATCCAGACGTAGGCGGCGAAGACCGCGACGTAGCCGACGACCTCGGCGACCAGAACGACCCGCATCCACGGCGGCGGCATCGACCTGGCCGGTTCGCTCCGGTTCATGTGCGCGGCGCCCCTGGACTAGTCGACGACCACGCGCCGGATGCGGTCGCCGAGGCGGCAGGTGACCTCGTAGGGGATGGTCCCGCACAGGCGGGCGATGCTCTCGACGCTGTTGCCCGCGCCCGGCTCATTCGAGATGATCTCCACCTCGGCGCCGACGGCCGCGCCGGGCACGCCGGTCAGGTCCACGATGGTCTGGTCCATCGAGACGCGCCCGCGGACGGGCACCTCGCGCCCGCCGATGCGCATCACCCCGCGGTTGGACAGCGCCCGGGCGTACCCGTCGGCGTACCCCACCGGGACCAGGCCGACCCGGCTGTCGCGGTCGAACCGATGCGTCAGCCCGTACCCGCACGCGCTGCCTGCAGGGACGTCCTTGACCTGCATCAGCGGCGCCGTCAGGCGCAACGCCGGACGCAGCACCGCCTCCAGGCCAAGCTCGTCGCTCGGACGATACCCGTACACCGCGATGCCCGGGCGGACCATGCTCAGGTGCGTCTCCGGGCGGGTCAACGTTGCGGCCGAGTTGGCCGCGTGCAGGCGCAGGCGCTCGGTTCCGGCGCAACGCGCCGCCACCTCGCGAAACAGGCCGACCTGATCGGCGGTAGCGTCGGGTGCGCCGCTTCGAACGGGCTCGTCGGCGGCGGCGAAGTGCGTGTATATCCCGTCGAGCTCGACGCCCCCGGCGTCCCGCAGCGCCGCGACCAGCGAGGCCGCCCGATCGGCGCCGATGCCGGAGCGCCCCATGCCGGTATCGACCTTGACG
>JBMCUM010000259.1:0-2709 GCA_048622595.1 Planctomycetota bacterium
GGGCGGGGGTGAGCTGGTCGGCGTCGATGTGCCGCCGCGCGTGGGCGCCGAACGCGTCGGCGAACGCGTCGACCGCCCCGGGCTCGATCCGCAACCCGCCGGCCATCGCGTGACCGCCGAAGCTGACCAGGTGCTCGGCGCAGGCGGCCAGGGCGTCGCGCATGTGGTATCCGGCGATGCTCCGCGCCGAGCCGTGCCCGCCGTCGTCGTCCAGGGCGATCAGCACCGCTGGACGGGCGAACCGGTCCACCAGGCGCGATGCGACGATGCCGATCACCCCGCTGTGCCAGTTCTCCGACGCCAGCACGATCGCGCGGTGCTCGTCGTCGTCCAGTCCGCCGGAGGTGACCCGCTCGACGGCTTCGGATGCGATGGCTCGCTCGACGCGCTGTCGCTCGGCGTTCTGCTGGGTGAGGTAGTCGGCGATCTTCCGCGCCCGCGTCGGCGCCACGTCGGTCAGCAGCTCGACGGCCAGTCGCGCGTGGCCCATCCGCCCGCAGGCGTTGAGGCGCGGCGCGAGGACGAACCCGACGTGGTAGGCGTCGAGCTTCGCCCCGTCGAGCTTGCCCGCGTGCAGCAGCGCCCGCAAGCCAGGGTGCTCGGTCCGCGGCAGGCCTCGCAACCCGAACGTCGCCAGCGCGCGGTTCTCGCCGATAAGCGGGACCACGTCGGCGATGGTGCCCAGAGCGGCCAGGCCCGTCGCGTCCATCAGAAAACGTCGCCACTCGTCGTCGACGCGGCGGCTGCCGCACAGCTCGCGCGCGAGCTGCCAGACGAGCTTCAGCGCCACGCCCGACCCCGCCAGGTGCGGATTCGCATAGCTCCCGCCCGGCAGGGCCGGATGGACGATCACGTCGGCGGGGGGCAACTGCTCCGGGGGGACGTGGTGGTCCGTGACGATGACTTCCATTCCCGCCGCGCGCGCCTCGGCGAGGGGTCCGGACGCGGCGACGCCGCAGTCGACCGTCACGAGCATCTCGGCCCCCTCGCTCGCCAGACGGGCGACGGCCTCGCTGTTGACGCCGTAGCCCTCCTCGAGGCGGTGGGGCACGTAGTACTGAGGCTCGGCGCCGGCCATGCGCAGGCAGGTCAGAAGCTGGGCCACTCCCGTGATCCCGTCCACGTCGTAATCGCCGTAGACGACGATGCGTCGCCTGTCCGCCACAGCGCGGGCGATGCGCTCGGCGGCGTCGACGGCGCCGGGCAGTTGCGACGGGTCGTGCAGGTCGCCGTAGCGGGGGTTGAGGAACGCGCGGGCCGCGTCGGCGTCGCTCAGCCCCCGGTTGAGAAGCACCTGCCCGACCAGCGGGTCGGTGTGCAGCCGCCGGGCCAAGACCTCCGCCTCCGGATGCGGTTCGGCGATCTGCCAGCGTGTATCGTTCGGCCTCCATGCGCGCCGTGCCATCGGGAATCCTCTGCGGTGCGACGGGGCGGATTATAGCACGGCGGACGGCGGCTTCGAATGCCCCGTGCGCGCCGAGCCATTTGCGATGTGGCCTTTATCCGTAGCGCGGGCGTCTCGCCCTCGCTGGGGAACCTTTTGCGGCCAAGATGGCCGCGAGACGCGCGGGCGAGACGCCCGCGCTACGAACATCGCAAATGGCTCCGCGCCGCGACGCGGGGCTCAGGCGCTTCGGCGGGCGGTGATCGCGCGGCGGTACGTCTCGCGGAGCAGCTCGGCGCTGTCGCGCCAGGAGAGCTTCTTCATCTCGATCCGTCCGTGCTGGCGCAGCGTCTTCTGAAGCGGCGGATGCCGCAGGACCGCGAGAATCTTGTTGGCCATCTCGTCGATGTCCCAGAAATCCACCTTCAACGCGTGGTCGAGCACCTCGCTGACGCCCGACTGCTTAGAGATGATCACGGGAACGTTGTGGCTCAGCGCCTCCAGCGGCGCGATGCCGAACGGCTCGGAGACGCTGGGCATCACGTACAGGTCGGCCATCTGAAAGACCTTATCCACGTCCGCCCCGCGGAGGAAGCCCGTGAACGTCACGTACTGACCGAGCTTCAAGTCCGCCGCCTCCCGGATGCACTGGCGGATCATGTCGCCGCTTCCGGCCATGACGAACCGGACGTTCTGGAACTTCTCGACGACCTTCCCGGCCGCGCGAAGGAAATACTCCGGGCCCTTCTGCATCGTCACCCGCCCAAGGAACAGGACGATCTTCTCGTTGCGTTTGATCGGGTTGAGCTCGGGCTGGCGGTTGGTCGGCAGGTCGGCGGCGTTGTAGACGACGTCGGCCTTGTCGTCCGGAACCCCGTAGCGGCTGGTGACGATGCGGCGCGTCAGGTGGCTGACGCAGACGACCCGGTCGGCCGCGTGCATCCCCGTCCGCTCGATGTCGTAGACCAGCTGGTTGATGTGCTCGCCGGCGCGGTCGAACTCCGTGCTGTGGACGTGGATGACCAGCGGCTTGCCGCTTGCGGCGGCGACGGCCTGCCCGGCCGGATAGGTCATCCAGTCGTGCGCGTGAACCACGTCGAACTGCTCGGCGCGGGCGAGCTCGACGGCCAGGCGGGCGTACCGGTTGATCTGGCCCATCAGGTCGCCGGCATAGTTCACCCCGGCACCCTGGACGAAGGACTTGGCCTGGCGGGCGGGGACTTCGACGGCCTCTTGTGTGGGCGGCTCGGGCGTTTCGGGCTCGGCGCCTGGCGTTGGCGGCTCGGGCGGGGCGGGGGGCTGCTGCTCGCGGACCTCCTCGGCGA
>JBMCUM010000260.1:0-2687 GCA_048622595.1 Planctomycetota bacterium
GATTTCGTTTGCACGCCGCCGGCGGGAGGTGTAACATGAATGTTGTGGTTCGGGCGGCGGCACTTGGCTAGGCCACGAGACGCAGGTAGTTCCCTCCGGGTGAGCGTCCCGCTCGCCTTAGCGGGCTCACGTCGGCCCGAGCGGCCTCGGCCCGTCACGCCAGGAAACAGACGAGGGGTACCGGGAGGTGGCCCTCGCACTCGAAACGCGGTAGCATTAGGAAGCACCATCGCCGGTCGGCTCCGGGTCGGCGAGTCGCCTCGAACCGCAGGCGTTCCCGCCGGCCGCGTCCCACCGGCAGAATCCCCCGCGCGGGGAAGGAGTTTCGCCATGGGCATTGAATTCCGGTGTGAAAACTGCGGCAAGCTGCTGAACGTCGACGCCGGCCCGGGCGAGTCCGTCAAGTGTGCTCACTGCCACAAGAAGGTCGCCGTCCCCGAGGGGCTCGCTTCGCTGCCCCAGCCCCGGGCGCCGGGGTCCGCGCCCCCGCCGCCCGGCGAGCCCGAAGCCCAGGCGGAGGCGGCGCCGTCTCAGGGCGACCCGGTGATGGCTGTAATGGCCCACGTCATGCCGTGGGTCATCAGTCTGTTCTTCCACCTCGGCGTGGGGCTGGTGATGATGTTCGTGGTCCTCATCGTCCAGGATACCGAGTCCAGCAAGCTCAAGGAGCAGGAAGGCCAAGAGGTCACCAAGGTTCAGAAGACGCGCAAAAAGGTCGAGGACGACCAGCAGCGCAGTAAGATCAAGCGCGAAGCCCGGCAAAGCCAGAAGGTCATCCGCAGGAGCCGCGACATCAACCAGGTGGACATGGAAGACGCCGGCACCGGTCGCCGCGCCGAGCCCAGCGGCGTCATCGGGACCGGCGGCGGCGGAACGCCGGGCGGTGGCCTGGCCGCTTACGGGCGCGCTCAGATCGGCGGGGGCGACGGTCTGGGCGTGACCTTCCTGGACAACCCGGTGCGGGGCGATTACATCGTCTACGTGATCGACCGGTCGGGCTCGATGGCCGGGGGCGGTGCGTTCGACATCCTGCGGATGCGCCTGGGCGAGTCGATCGCCGAGCTCAGCGAGAACCAGTACTTCCACCTGATCTTCTTCGGACCGGACAAACCGGTGGAGAAGACCCCGCGCCGACTGGTTCCGGCCGATGACGCCAGCAAGGCCAACGCCGCGGAGTTCCTCTTCGAGGTGACCCCGAAGGGTCAGACCCAGGTCCTTCCCGCGCTGAAGCGCGCTTTCGAGGTCTTCGGCGGCGTGCGGGGCGAGGGAAAGAAGCTGCTCTTCCTTCTGTCCGACGGCGATTTCCAGGGGCTCGGCGGGGCCAGCAACCGCTACGGCGGCAAGTCGGGCAACGAGGCCGTCATCGAGTGGCTCAAGGATCACAACGACCAAGACGGCGACGGGCGCCCCGACGTGGCGATCCATACCTTCCTCTACCGCGGCGATGAGCCGGACGCCAAAAAGGTCATGGAGAAGATCGCCGCCCGGCACGGCGGCGAATTCACGCACGTGAGGCAATGACCCGACAGCGCACCCTACTGATCGCGGCGATGGCGGCAGCGACCGTGTGCGGCACGGCCGGCGCCGACACCGTCGTCGTGGGCGGGATCACCTGGTCGGACGTGCAGGTGCGGGACTTTTCCGGGGGGAAGCTGCACATGTACGTTGGACGGCGCGAGGTGGTCAAGCCGCTGGACGCCATCCGCCGCATCACCCTCGACGGGCGCGACGCGTTCAATCAGGCCGAGCGCCAGCGCAGCGACAAGCCCGAAAAGGCCGCCGAACTCTACCAACGCGCCGCCGACGGCGCCCGTGACGAGTGGCTGCGTCGGTTGATCGCCTGGCGACGGTTGGACGCGCTCGGGCGGGCGGGCAGGATCGTACAGTGGACGCGGGTGTGGACGCGGTTGTTGCGAGAGGCGGACGAGCTGGAGGCGGCGGCGAAGCTCCGCCCCGAGACGCTGGGAACGCCGGAGCGGAACGCCCGCGCCGCCGAGCACCTGGAGTCGGTCCTGGACGACGTGGAGAACGAGCAGGTCGCCTCGGGCATCCGCGTGATGCTGCTGACGTTGAAGCGGGCAGCGACCGCGGAGCCCGCCGAGGCGCCCGACGGCGAGCCGACGGTCGAGACCGGGGACATGGACGTATCCGTCCGTGTCGGCGCCGACCGCCAGAGCCGGCGCCTTCGCGAACTGGAGCGGATGGTGACCTCGGAGAGTCCCGCCGAGGCGATTCGCGCCGCCGACTCCGCCCTGACGTCCGTCTCGTCCGGTGAGCTGCCCCGCGTGCTGTACCTCGGGGGGATGGCGCGGCTCAAGGCCGTCGAGGCCGGCGCCGAGCATCGCGCCAAGCTGCTGCGCCGGGCGGGTCTGCTGTTCATGAAGCTGGCGGTGTTCCACCCCACGCACGATGACACCCCGGAGGCGCTGCTGCGCGCCGGGACGATCAGCGAGCGCCTCGGCGACCTCGCCGGTGCGCAGGCCGCGTACCAGCTCGTGCTGGCGCGGTACGGACGCAGTGACGCCGCACAAACCGCGCGCGAGCGGTTGAGCGGGTTGCAGGCCCGCCCCGGCGGTACGCCGGGCGAGGCGGGCTCGGACGCGACCACGGAATAGGGCGACGCGCCGGCCGGGCCGGCCGGACTGTGCAACAGACGAGGAGACGAACGCATGAACTTCTTCGAGGTG
>JBMCUM010000261.1:0-2679 GCA_048622595.1 Planctomycetota bacterium
GACGATGAAGACCTTGCCCCGACCGCGCGACGGCGCCTGACCGGCCGGGGCGATCAGGAACTGACGAACCACGTCGATGACTAATCGCTGCATCTTCCGCTCGCGGACCTGCGGATCGTCGTGGTAAGCGGCCAGCTCCTTGTAGACCGGGTGGAGGTCCGGATGGCTTGCCGCCTCGGTCATGCGGCAGTCGTCGCACTGCCCGCAGGCGCGTGGCGCAGCCGGGGCAACCTCCTCGGCCCCGAACAGCGCCGGCCCGCCGATGTTTGCCGCCTCGGCGCACAGCAGCGTCTTTGCCAGCGCCACAGCCGTCGTCCGCCGCCCCACGCCTTCGGGTCCGGCGAACAGCAGCGCATGGGGCAGTCGCCCGGCCCGCATCGCGGCGTCCAACCGCCCGACGGCCTCGTCCTGCCCGACGATATCGTCCAGCCCGAGTTGTGCTACGCGGGTTGCCACTGTCGGATCGCCTCCCGCAGGCGGTTCTGGACCGCGTCGACGTCCCCGCCGGCGTCGACGACGACGAAGCGTTCGGGCTCGCGCTGCGCCTGGGTCAGGAACAGCTCGCGGACCCTGCGGTGAAAGGCCGCGTCCCGGGACTCCATCCGGTCGCGATTGCCCTCGCGACCGGTCCGCGCCAATCCCGTCTCGGCGTCGAGATCGAGCACGACGGTCAGGTCCGGCTGCACTCCGGGAAGCGCTTTGCGGTAGATCGCCAGGATGTCGGCCGGGTCGGCGCCGCCGGCTCCCTGGTAGGCGACCGTCGCCGAGACCCACCGGTCGCACAGGACGCACGCGCCGTCCGCCAGCGCCGGGGCGATCCGCTCAGGCCACAGTTGCGCCCGGCTGGCCATGTACAGCAAGGTCTCGCAGCCGACCGTCATCTCGGCGTGGGCCGCGTCCAGCAGGATCTCGCGGATGCGGTCGCCGACGGCGGTCCCGCCCGGGTCGCGTATCTCGATGACCTCCAGCCCGCTCCCCCGCAGCCACGTCGCCAGGCGCGCCAGTTGCGTGCTCTTTCCGGACCCGTCGGGTCCGTCGAGGACGATGAAGCGCCCGGCGAGCTTTTCGGCGAGGTCGCTCACGGGGGCGATCGTAGCAAGGCGGGGCGGGGGTTTCCAGCTCGCCGCGAGGCGCGAGCAGGACGCGGCTTGCGTCCGCAGCGTCCAGCCGCAAGAATGACCGACGCCGCGCCGCCGGGGCACAGGCCGCGCCGCCCGGAAGGAAGCACCATGCAACATCCGAAAGTCGCCGTGATCGGCGCCGGAAGCTTGTACTTCGGTCGCCAGGCCATCTGGCAGATGGTCAACTCGCCGCATCTGCGCAAAGGGACGCTGGGGCTGGTGGACACGGACGCCGAGCGACTGGAGAAGATGGCCTCGCTTGCGCGCAAGGCCGTCGACCACGCCGCGGCGCCGCTGGCGGTGGAGGCGTCCGTCGACCGCCGCGACGTGCTCAACGGGTGCGACTTCATCGTGCTGAGCTTCGCCCGCGAGACGGTCAAGTACCGCGGCATCGACTGCGAGGTGGCCGAGCGCCACGGCGTGCGGATGTGCAGCGGGGATACGATCGGGCCCGGGGGGGTGTTCCGCACGCTGCGCGAGCTGCCCGAGATCCTCGCCGTCTGCGCCGACATCGAGCACCAGTGCCCGCATGCCTGGGTCATCAACTACATCAACCCGACCGCGGCCAACGGGATCGGCCTGCGAAAGTACGCCCCGCGCCTCAAGAGCTTCGCCCTGTGCGACTCGCTGCACATGCCGCACGTCAAGCGCAACTACGCCAGGCGCGCGGGGATCATCGAATCCGACCGGCAGTTCACCGACGACGTGGACCGGCGCTTCGACTTCCGCATCGCCGGGCCGAATCACTTCACCTGGCTTCTCAAGGCCGAGTTCGACGGGCGCGACGTCACCTGGCAGATCGCCGAGGCCATCCGCCGGGACGCCGCCACCGAGACCGACGGGGGCGACACCGGCGCCAAGGCGAAGCTCAACAACACCATCGGCTGGGCGCTGTACGACGTGTTCGGGCGGGTTCCCACGTGCGTCGGGCACACGAAGGAGTACGTGCGGTTCTGGCAGGGGCTGGGGCGGACGGAGGACCCGGCCGGTCCGCTTTCGATCTGGCAGACCGCCCCGCGCTACGAGCGCCACGCCGCCATGTGGCGCCAGGTGGACGCGTTCAACAGCGGCGAGAAGTCCATGGACGAGTTCATGGACACGTTCGGCCCGGACCACGCGACCGACATCATCGAGAGCATGTGGGGCGAGTTGGGCAAGCCCTTCTTCCTCAACGTCGCCAACGCCGGGGCGGTGAGCAACCTGCCCGAGGACGCCTTCCTCGAGCTGCTGTGCGACGTGGACATGGACGGGCCCCGCCCGCGGTCGGTGGGCGCGGCGCCCGTGGGCCTGCGGGGGCTGTGGCAGCAGGTGCTGGACACCCACGAGCTGTCGGCCGACGCTGCGGTGAGCTGCGACCGGGCCGTACTGCGCCGGGCCATGCTGTGTGATCCCATCGTCAACACCATCGCCGACGCCGACGCGATAATCGACGATTTGCTTGCGGCCGAGCGCGACGCCCTGCCCGACCGCTGGTACGCGTAGCGACGCTTAGAATGTGTATGAAAACGTATCGCGGGCGAGACGCCCGCGGTACACGAAGGCGGGACGCCTTCGCTAC
>JBMCUM010000262.1:0-2677 GCA_048622595.1 Planctomycetota bacterium
GTCCTTCTCACCGTCCGCCCCCGCCGGGAGCACCGCCATCGCCGCAGCCAGCAGCGTCGCCAAACCCAGCGCGCCGGTCGTGGCGCGCGTCCGCCTCCAGTAGCTGATGTTCCGCGCCTGCGCGCCGCGCGCCGCCGTCAGCGCCTGGCGACGCACGCAGCGTGCGGCGGGGGACTCCGCCGACGCGCGGGCGAGCTCAACGGCGGTGCTGAGGCGCTCGGCCAGGTCCGCGCGGCGGTCGACCCACGCCGCGACCCGGTCGATGGAGAGTCCTCGGGCCACCACGACCGCCCCCGCGGTGAGCCCCACGAGGGGCACCAACGCTACCGGCCAGACCCTCGCGCCGACGGCGTCGGGTCCGTCGGCGAGCAGCACCGCGCCCGCCGTGACTGCCGCAGCCGCCGAGAGCCCCCCCGCCAGACCCGCGACCGTCGGGGCGACCCCCAGACGTCGCCGCACGGGCCCGGCGCACGCCAGGGCCGCACCGAACGCCACCGCGGCACAGACGGCCGCGCCGCCGGCTACGGACGCCCGGGCGACGAGCCAGCCCAACTCGACGCCGACCGCAGCCAGCGCGGCAACGATCGCGCCGACGGCAGCGGCCTCGAGGCCGCGCACCAAAAGCATCCGACGCTGCGCGCCGCGGAGGATGTCGTGCAGCTCGTCGCTCATGAGCCGGACCGTACGCCTCGATGACTCGACAGGTTAGACGCGCCGCGCCGCCGGCGGTTCCGCGCGTTTCCGCACGGCCCGCTCGACCGCCTCGCCCAGCGCCCGGGCGCCTTCGACCAGGTGCATCTCGACGCTCACCTGCCAGATGGGCACCCCCGACGCCGCCGGCGCCCGCGGTGGAAGCTTGACGGCGTCCTTGGCCGTGGTGACCAGCAGTTCGGCGCCGGCGTTTTCGGCCGCCGCCTGCAGCGCGGCCATGCGCCGGCCGGGGTACGTCGCGTGGTCGCAGAACGCCCGCCGAGCCAGCACCATCGCGCCCATTCGTTCGACCGTGTCGAAAAACCCCTGCGGGTTGCCTAGCCCGCAGAACGCCACCACGGGCTTGCCCTCCATCACGTGCGGCGGGTGCTCGATGCCATGCTGGTCAATGACCGCGACGGGCTTGTGCACCGCGGCGTGGACGGTTGCGACCGGCGCCAGGCGGCTGAGGCGGGTCTTGAGCTTCTCCCGCGCCTCGTCGCCCAGGGCGTTGCTTCGCGTGATGACGACCGCGTCGGCGTCCCGCAACGCCGCGGCGGGCTCGCGCAGCAGGCCGCGCGGAAGGCAGTGCCCGTAGCCGAACGGGTTCATCGCGTCGATCAGGACAATGTCCATGTCGCGACGCAGGCGCATGTGCTGGAAGCCGTCGTCCATCACGACCGCGTCGGCGCCGCGACGGGCGGCCTCGGCGGCTCCGGCGGCGCGGTCGGCGTTGACGATGACGGGCGCTGCGGTCAGCTCGGTAAGAAGTTCGGCCTCGTCGGCGCGTCCGTCGACGGGCTTATATCCGCGCGTCAGCACGGCCGGGCGGTGGTGCTGCTCGACCAACCGGCGGACTACCCAGGCGACCATGGGCGTTTTGCCCGTTCCGCCGGTCGTCAGGTTGCCCACGCACACCACGGGCAGCGCGGCCCGGCGACTGGGCAGGATGCGCCACCGATACAGCCGGCGGCGCAGGCGCATCGCCAGCGCATACGGCAGCGCGGCCATGCGCAGCGCCGCCCGCGCCAGCAGCGCCGCCGGCCCGCGCCGCCGCCCACTGAGAAGCTCGAGCGTCCCGGGCGAAACCATGGCGGCCATGCTATCGCCCCGACGGCGACGGGAAAAGCACATCCCCTCGGAACCCGGCCAGCGCCGTGCGCGATTTATCGGATTTATTCCTTGACCGAACCGCCGAGTGCGCGCATAATGTAGAGTGTAGTTCCGGTCGATAGAGACGGCTGGAACAGCAGCGCGTCGATATGCTCGTATAAGCTCCGAGTGTGGTGCTCGCGCTCAACCACGCAGTGGAAACCGGCGATGTGCTTACGCCGGGCTTGTTCAAGGAGGTCGAAAAGATGCGACGCTTTCTGATTGCGGGGCTGGCGGTTCTCGGGTTGGCAACCTTGTCACACGGCGCGCCGATCATCGACGGAAGCATCGGTAGCGGCGAGTATGAAGAGGTGATCGCCGATACGCCGGGCGAGAGCGGGCCCTTCGCCAACCTGGATATCGACAACGTCTATGCCGAGTCGGACGGGACTTACGGGTACCTCGGGGTTGACGTGACGACCCCGCCGATCAGCACCACCGGCTCGGACACGAGTTTCAGCAAAAGCACCGGTGTGATGCTGGGTTTTTACGACACCGATACATCTACCACGGCCGGGGTCATACTCCAGCTTCTGTTTGACGCCTCCGGGTTGAACGCCGGTCAGAGCTTCGTCCACGAGTGGAACGGCAGCTCCTACGACAGTACCGCCTACAGCGCGCTGGACAGTTCCGATTACGACGTTGCCACCGCCTCGGCCTTGGAGACGCGGATTGCCTTCAGCGTGTTTGACCATTACGGGGAAAGCAATTTCCCGCAACATCTCCGCATGCAGCTTGACGACAACGGCAGCTATCCCGACGACCAGCTCACCGCATATATCCCCGAGCCGGCGACGATGGCGCTGTTGGCGATCGGCGGTGTGGGCCTGATCCT
>JBMCUM010000263.1:0-2658 GCA_048622595.1 Planctomycetota bacterium
GTGGGTGTGCAGGTCGACCAGGCGCCCCATGGGCCGGTCAGTCCTCCAGACCCGCGAACAGCGGCGTCGAGAGGTAGCGCTCGCCGAAGCTGGGCAGCACGACGACGATGGTCTTGCCCTCGGCGTCCGGTCGCGCGGCGACTTCGGCCGCGGCCTTGAGGGCCGCACCCGACGAGATGCCGACGAACAGCGCCTGGTCGCGGGCGGCGCGCCGGGCCCAGTCCAGCGCCTCATCCGTGCTGACGGCGACGACCTCGTCCACGAGCGACAGGTCCAGCACCTTCGGGATGAACCCGGCGCCGATGCCCTGGATGCCGTGCGGCGCCGGCCGCAACTCCTGCCCTGCCAGCGCCTGGGCGATCACGGGGCTCTCGGCCGGCTCGACGGCCACGGCGCGGAGGGACGGTTTGCGTGCCTTCAACGCCGAGGCGACGCCCGTGAGCGTCCCCCCGGTGCCCACGCCGGCGACGACGACGTCCACCTGCCCGTCGGTGTCGCGCCAGATTTCCTCGGCCGTCGTGCGACGGTGCACGTCCGGATTGGCCGGGTTGTCGAACTGGGCGGGCATGAACGACCCGCGGATCTCCCCGTGGAGCCGCTCGGCGTGACGGATAGCGCCGGTCATGCCCTCCTCCGCGGGCGTCAGCGCGAGCTCCGCGCCGAGGGCTCGCAAGACTTTTCTCCGCTCGATGCTCATGGACTCGGGCATGGTCAGCAGGCAGCGGTATCCGCGGGCGGCACAAACGAGCGCCAGACCGATGCCGGTGTTCCCGCTGGTCGGCTCGACGACCGCCGCCCCCTCGTGCAGCGCGCCCTGGCGCTGCGCCGCGTCCAGCATCGCCAGCGCGATCCGGTCCTTGACGGAGGACATCGGGTTGAAGGACTCCAGCTTGGCCCACACCGCGGCGCCGTGCTCCTGCCCGCCGTGCACGCGGACCAGCGGCGTGTTCCCGATCGTTGCGGTGATGTCGTCGTACGCGCGGCTCATGATGGTCTCCGTGAAGGTCCGCCGGACACGGCAATACCGTCTGGAAGCATCCTAGGCGCCGCCGACCGGCGCGTCCAGCGCCGGCGGCGCGGCGATTCCACGGATTGGTGATTGCACCGAGGCGCCCGCGGGGGGCATACTATATGCGGAGAGGAAATCGCCGATTCGGTCGCCTCCCCGGAGGTGCGCAGCATGCGAAATGTCGTGATCGCCGTCCTCGTCGCCTGTCTGTTGACGCCCGCGACGGGGCTCGCCCGGTTTTCCGACGCGGCCGTGCAGGACGCCATCGAAGGCGGCGTGCGATTCCTGTGCGATTCGCAGCGCGGGGCGTCCTGGCCTTACCCGGACGACCGGTATTCGCAGGGGCCAACCGCCCTGGCGACCTACGCCCTACTGGAGAGTCTGGACCACGTCGAGGACGAGAAGCTCCGCGAGCGTGCGGAGGATGCGGCCGACCGGGCGCTGAAATGGATGGCCGAGGGCGGCACGGAGATGACGTACGGTCTGGGGCTGCGCTGCCAGGCGTTCCTGTCGGCCATCAAGCGCGGCAAGCCGTACCATCGGCACCTCCGCAAGGACGTCGAGACGCTGATCAAGTCCACGAAGAACGGCGGATACGGGTACCACTCTCGCGGCCCGGAGAGCCGAGGGCGGTGGGACAACTCGAACAGCCAGTACGGGCTGCTGGGCGTCTGGGGCGGGCGCGCCGTCGGCTGGGAAATCCCTGGAAGTTACTGGCGCACCGTCTACGCGCACTGGTACAACACCCAGAATCCCGACGGCGGGTGGGGGTACTCTGCGGGCAAGTCTGCGACGCGGGCAACGATGACCGCTGCGGGGGTGGCGAGCATGTACGTCTGCTTCGACAACCTGTTCGCCGAGCAGTTCGCCGACTGCGACCTCGGGCGCGTCGGGGAGATGATCCAGAACTCGCTGCAGCGCGGGCTGGAGTGGTTCGACCGCAACTTCCGCCGGACCGTCCAGGGAGGCGGAAACAAGTACTACTACCTGTACGGCATCGAGCGAATCGGCGTGGCCAGCGGGTACAAGTACTTCGGGCCGGTGGACTGGTACAAGGCCGGGGCAACCTGGCTGCTGCGCCACCAGCACGGGGGCGGCGGATGGCGCGGCGGGCGGAGCAGCAGCGTGTCCACCTCCTTCGCGCTGCTGTTCCTCGTTCGCGGGCGGCGCCCGGTGCTGTTCAACAAGCTCACCTTCGACGGCGACTGGAACAACCGCCCGCGGGACCTGGCGTCGCTGACGCGGTGGCTGTCGCAGGCCTTCGAGCAGCCCGAGATCAACTGGCAGATCATCAACCTGGACGTCCCGCCGCGGCTGTGGCACGACGCGCCGATCCTGTACATCTCGGGCTCGCAGCGTATCAAGCTTTCGGCGGAGCAGATCGAGCGCATCCGCCGCTTCGTCTACCAGGGCGGGACGATCTTCAGCGTCACCGAGTGCCGCGGCGGAGGATTCAGAAGGCAGATCCGCGACGCCTACGAGCAGATGTTCCCGCGGTACGAGCTCGAGCCCCTGTCGCCCGACCATGAGATCTACACCCGCGCCGTCCAGTACGAACTGAGCCGCAACGCCCGCCAGCTCAACCTTCAGGTGATTTCCAACGGGGTCCGCCCGCTGGTGATCCACACCGACGCGGACCTGGGCAGACC
>JBMCUM010000264.1:0-2648 GCA_048622595.1 Planctomycetota bacterium
ACGACGAGGGCAACTACGTGGCCACGTGTCCCTCGTTGCCCGGGTGCCAAAGCCGCGGCGCCACCCGCGAGGAGGCCGAGCACAATCTCGAAGAGGCCATCCGCGGATACATGGCGGCCGTGAACAACTTCGTGCCCGAGCACGTGGACCACGAAGTCGTCACGAGGTAAGCCCGGCAGAGGTGGCGGCGCCGACCGGCGGCGTGGGCGGCCGCGGCGTGGGGGCGCATTGTCTCACGAGCGGGGGTGGAACTGTTGATGGATCCCCTTCAGGCGCGAGGCGTCCACGTGGGTGTAGATTTGGGTGGTGGCGATGTCGGCGTGCCCGAGCATCTCCTGGACGCTTCGCAGGTCCGCCCCGTGAGCCAGCAGTTGCGTGGCGAAACAGTGGCGCAGCGTGTGCGGGCTGATCCGACTTCCCAGTCCCGCGCGGCGGACGTACTTGCGGACGATGCGGAAGACGTCCTCGCGGCGGAGAGTCCGCCCGGTGCGGGACAGCAACAGTGCTGCATCGTAGTCGGCGCCCTGCGCCGCGCGGGGGTGGTCGACATAGGCGCGGACGCATTGGAGCACCTGCCCGGCCACCGGGACGATGCGCTCCCTGGTTCCCTTCCCGGTGACGCGGACCACGCCGAGGGCGAAGTTGATGTCGGCGAGCGTCAGCCCCGTCGCCTCGGTCGCGCGCAGTCCGCCGCCGTAGAGCAGCGCCAGCAGCGCCCGGTCGCGCAGGGCATGGCGGTCGCGGTCCGGGTCTGGCGCGGCCAGCAGCTTCCGGGCGGAGGCGTCGTCCAGCACCGTGGGCAGGCGGTTCCAGCAGACGGGGGTTTCGACGGCCTCGGTTACGTCGCGGGGCAGGATGCCCTGGAGGACGAGGTAGCGGCAGAACATGCGCGTTGCGGCCAGGGCGCGGGCGATGGAGGCGACGCTGAGCCCCTCGTCGCGCAAGGCGCGGGGCAGGGCGTGAACGTGCGCCGGTTTCAACTCGCTCAGCGCGTCGCAACCCTTCGCGGCCAAGTGCCTCAGCACTCGCCCGACGTCCCGTCGGTACGCGTGGCGCGTGTTGACGGCGAGCCCGCATTCGACCTGGAGGTAGTCCAGGAACCCGCCCAGGTGCTCGGGCGCGTCACGAGGCCAGTCGTCGCTCGTGGCGGGCGTCATGGGGGTCGGCGCTGCCGGCGCGCAGAAGCCGGTGGTAGACGGGGCATTCGGTGTAGGCACCCGCGCAATGGGCGAACGCGCGGGCGAGTTGATTCAGGTTCAGCTTGGCCGCACACTGCGGGTGCGACGCGTTGACGAACGGGCACATAGAAAACTCCTTGGCGGCGAGGCGGGCAGCTCTGCTGGAGTTGTATCGACGCTCGACGGGCGAAAGCTTGAGGCGCTCTTCGCGGGGCGGCTTGACGCCCCGTCGCCGGCGGGCTACCGTCTGGCGCATGGACCCGGACGTGCTCAAACGACACTTCGCCGACGCCTTCGGGCGCCCGCCCGCCGGCGGCGTTGCGGCGCCGGGGCGCGTCAACCTCATCGGCGAGCACACGGACTACAACGACGGGTACGTCCTTCCGATCGCCATCGAGCGTCGGACTGCGGCGCTTTACGCGCCGCGCGACGATCGCAGGGTCGTGTTCCGCTCGCGACAGGCCGACGCGCCGGCGGAGATCGACCTCGACGCCGACATCGACCCTGGGCAGCCCGCCTGGGCGAACTATCCGCGCGGCGTGGCGGACGGGCTCCGCGCCGCCGCCGCGGGGATGGTCGGGTGCGACGTGCTGTTTGACAGCGACGTGCCCATCGGCGGGGGGCTGAGCTCGTCGGCGTCGCTCGAGGTCGCCGCGGGCGAGGCGCTGCTGCGTGCGGCCGGGGCGAGGGAGACGATCGAGGACGCCGAGCTGGCGCGGATCTGCCAGCATGCCGAGCACGACTTCGCCGGCGCCCCGTGTGGGATCATGGACCAGTCCATCGCCGTGATGGCCCGGAGCGGCTGCGCGATGCTGCTCGACTGCCGCAGCGGCGAGACGCGCCACGTCCCGTTCGACACCGACGCGTCGGGCCTGGCGCTGCTGGTCGTCGATACGCAGGTCTCGCACGCCATCGCCGGGGGCGAATACGCCGCGCGGCGCGAGCAGTGCGAGTCCGCGGCGGGCAAGCTGGGCGTCTCGGCGCTGCGGGACATGACCGAGCAGCGCCTCGCCGACGAGGCGGCGGCAGGAACCCTTCGGGGCAGGGAGCTGATGCGCGCCCGCCACGTCGTCAGCGAGATCGCGCGGACGCTCCAGGCCGCCGAGGCGCTGGCCGCGAGCGACTGGATGCTGTTCGGCGAGCTGATGTACGGCTCGCACGAGTCGCTGCGGGACGACTACGAGGTCTCCTGCGCCGAACTGGACGCGATCGTCGCCCTGGCCGAGGGATGCGACGGCGTCTACGGCGCCCGCATGACCGGAGGCGGGTTCGGGGGCTGCGCGATCATCCTCGCCGATGCCGCCGGCGCCGAGACGGTCGGCGAGGCGGTCGCGTCGGGCTTCGCCGAGCGTTTCGGTCGCCGCTGTCCGATCTTCGCGACCCGCGCCGCCGACGGCGCCGGGCCCCTGGACCTGTAAGAACGTGTATGAAAACCGGCCGGATCCGTGTCGCGGGCCCCTACGGTCATAC
>JBMCUM010000265.1:0-2640 GCA_048622595.1 Planctomycetota bacterium
GAGAACTCCTCGATCGCCTTGAGGCGCTTGGCCGCGACCGGCTTGACCGGGCGCCGCTCCGGAAGCAGCAGGTAGCAGTACGCCAGGTGCTTGTACCGCCCCACGCGCCCCCGGAGCTGGTGCAGTTCGGCCAGGCCGTACCGGTCGGCGTCGTGGATGATCATCGTGTTGGCCGTGGGAATGTCCAGGCCCGACTCGATGATCGTGGTGCAGACGAGCACGTCGAGTTCGCCGCGGACGAAACGCACCATGGTCCGCTCCAGCGCGCCGGCGGGCATCTGTCCGTGGGCGACGCCGATCCGCGCCTCGGGAACGAGCCGGCTGATGCGGTCGGCGAGCGACTGGATGTCGAACACCCGGTTGTGGACGAAGAAAACCTGCCCCTGGCGGTTCATCTCCCGCAGCAGCGCCGTGCGGATCAGCCGCTCGTCGTACTGCACCACCTCCGTGCGGATCGCCCGGCGGTCCATCGGCGGCGTCGCCAGCGAGCTGATGTCGCGCAGACCCAGAAGCGCCATGTGCAGCGTGCGGGGGATGGGCGTTGCGGTCAGCGTGAGCACCTCGACGGTGGCGCGCATGGCCTTGAGCTTCTCCTTGTGCTCCACGCCGAAGCGCTGCTCCTCGTCGATCACGACCAGCCCGAGGTCGGCGAAGCGCACGTCCTCGCTGAGCAGGCGGTGGGTCCCGATCAGCACGTCCACCTTGCCCTCGGCGCAGCGGCGCAGCACGTCCCGCTGGTCGGCGCCCGTGCGGAACCGGCTGAGCACCTCGATCAGGACCGGATAGTCCGCGAACCGCTCGCCGAACGTCCGCGCGTGCTGGGCGGCCAGCACCGTCGTCGGGACCAGCACGGCGACCTGCCGACCCGCCTCGACCACCTTGAACGCCGCACGCATCGCCAGCTCCGTCTTGCCGTACCCCACGTCGCCGCACAACAGGCGGTCCGTCGGACGCGCCCGGGCCATGTCCGCGTCGATCGCCTCGGCCGCCGCAAGCTGGTCGGCGGTCTCGGTGTAGATGAACTCGGCCGCGAACTGCGCCTGCCACGGCGTGGTGTGCGGGTAGCTGACGCCGCCGGTGGCGTCGCGCATCGCCTGGATGCGGAGCATCTCGGCGGCGAGGTCCTCGGTCGCCTCGCTGACGCGCTGCTTCTGCCTGGACCACCGACTGCCGCCGAGCTTGCTCAGCGTCGGGCGGGCCTTGGTCGGGGCGACGTACTTCTGGACGAGGTCGATCCGCCCGGCCGGAACGTGCAGCAGGACGTTGTCGGCGAACCGCAAGCTCAGGCACTCCTCCGTCCGCCCGTCGCGCTCGATGTGTCGCAGCCCCTCGAACCGCGCGATCCCGTGGGCGACGTGTACCACGTGGTCGCCGACGTGCAGGTCGGTCAGCGACTCGACGGGCCGGCCGGCGCGGACCCGGCGGATGCGGCGACGCCGCGCGTAGCGGTGGAAGATCTCGTGGTGCGGCACGACGAGCAGCCCCTCGTCGGCCCAGCAGAACCCGGACGACAGATGCCCGATCGTCGTGCGGACCCGTCCGCCCAGGCGCGGCGCGTGGGCGTCCAGCAGCTCGGCGAACCGCTTCCGCTCGGCGGGGTTCTCGCAGAAGACCCACGGCGTGAGCCCCTCGGCCAGACGCTCCAGCTCGCCCAGCGCCTCGGTCGTGTTGTAGCTCAACCGCTGCACCGAGCGGATGCCCAGCTCCACGGCGTCGCGTCGCGGCGCCGCGCCGAACGCGTGCATCTCGACGCGACGGCGGCGCGCGAAGCCGGCCTCGAGGTCCGCCGCATCCAGCAGCGCCGCCGGGGGGTCGCCGTCCTGCGTCAGGCGGCGGTGCATCTCGCGCCCGAGGTCGCCCAGCTCGCCGGGCTCCTGCAGGCAGACGATCGCGTCGTCGCCGAGGTAGTCCAGAAAGCAGGTGGTCCGCTCCGGGTCGGTCTGGCGCCCGGTGGTCACGGCGGTGATGTCGCAGGCGTCGACCGCCTCCGTGCTGCGCTGCGTGTCGAGGTCGACCAGGCGGAGCGAGTCGATCTCGTCGCCGAAGAACTCCACGCGGACCGCCTGCCCCACGCCCGGCGGGAAGATGTCCACGATGCCCCCGCGGCGGGCGAACTGCCCCTGCTGGTCGACCTGGTCGACCTGTTCGAAGTCGCCGTCGGTCAGCCACGCAACCAGCCGCTCCGGGGACAGCTCCGCCCCCGTCCGCAGCGCCAGGCGCCCGCGGGCGAGCTCCTCGGCCCGCGGGACCGGCTGGAGCAGCGCCAGCAGCGGCGCGACGATCAACCCCGGCGACGCTTCGGCGCCCCCGCCTGTCTTGTCGGGCGCGCCAGCCGCCGCGGGGCGCCCATGCGCGTCCGCCACGGTCCGGCCATCGGGAAACGGGGCCAGCAGGTCGCAGGCCCGCAGGCGCTCGCCGGCGATCTCGTCGTTGACGTGATCCGGCGCGTAGACGTCGGTGTCCCACGCCGGCAGCAGCACCGGACGCCGCCCGGTGAGCACCTCGGCGTCGTCGGCCGCGTCGTCGGCCGTCTCCAGATGCCCCGTCACCAGCAGCACGGTTCGCCCGGTCAGCTCGGCGATCGCACCGGCTGCCAACGGTACGGCCGATCCCCACACGTGCGAGACGGCGACCCGCTCC
>JBMCUM010000266.1:0-2581 GCA_048622595.1 Planctomycetota bacterium
GTCGCGCAGGCGGACGTTGATCGTCTTGTCCGCGAAGGCGTTGTCGCCCTCGACGACGAAGCTCGCCTCGAAGCTGCGTCCGGGGGGCTGGTCGCTGCGCCACACGACCGGCCCGGAAAAGTCCGTCTGTTCGCCGGTCGCGGCGCTGGTCTGCCAGTTGCCCAGGCGGATGGTCGCGTCGGTGACCGGCTTGTTCGTCGCGGCGCGAAAGATGACGGTCCCGCCGAAGGGCACGGCGGGTGCGGCCTGTGCGCTGCCGTAGTGCTCGGACTTGCGCCCGGCGTAACGCGGATAGGTGACGGTGAACGAGACGCTCTCGACGGTGGGCGGGTCGATGACGTGGACCCGGTGCGGGTCGCGCTGGTCCGTGCGGTCGTCGCCCCCGGTGACGTAGAAGGTGAACGGCTCGTGGATGTTGCGGATGAGCTTCTCGTAGCGCGCCGGCGAGTCGCCGGCGCGGGCGATCACCTCACGGGAGGTCCGTCCGATCGACGCCAGCGTCCGGTGGAGGGTGATCTCGTCCGGCGCCACGCTGCCCGGCGCGACGCCCACGGTGATCCGCAGGTCCTCGCCGCGAAGCACTGTGAAGTGGGGCCCGCCCCGCACGCGGAGGTAGGTATCCTGCGGCCAGGCGGCCACCGCCGCGTCCACGAACAGCACGTTCCGCTGGAACCAGCGTCGCATGACGGGCGCCTGCCAGACGGTGAACCCGGCGAGCAGCATCGTCCCTGCCAGGGCGAGCAGCCCGACGCGCCGGGCGCGTCGGCGCTCGATGACGCCGTTGAAGTCGAGCGGGCAGGCCAGGCGCCGCGCCTCGTCGAACATCCGCGCCAGCATGCCCCCGCTGGTATCGGCACCGGCGCCGCGGGCGAAGGCGACCGCGCTGGCCAGACGGTCCTCCAACTGCGGGTACCGCCGCTCGACCAGCAGCGACAGGTCGCGCGGGGGCATTTCCACACCCAGCGGGCGCAGCAGTTGCAGCCAGGCGACCCCGCTCACGCCGCCCAGGGCGACCGCGGCGACGATCATGCGCAGGATGCGCTCGTCCAGTCGAAGCGTGTAGTCGATCGCGAGCGTCGCGAACACCGCGGCGATCAGCGCCAGCAGCAGCCAACACGCCCCCTCGGCGGCGAGGCGCAGGCGCAGCGCCACCCGCAGGGCTCGCAGCTTGCCGCGCAGCTCGCCGGGCAGTTCATATCGGACGGTCGTCTTGTCGCTGTCTGCTGCCATGTCGAATCAGGCCATGTTGTAGCGCTTGCGGACGAACCACTCCACCGCCAGCAGCGCCACCACCAGCGCGAGGATGATTCCCGCGGCGCGGCGGGCGGTGAGCAGCTCGCGCTGCTGCTCGGTGCGGAAAGCCAGCGGCTCGGACTCCAGCGGATCCGCCAGACGGTCCATCTGCTCCAGCGGTGCGAACCGCCGCTCGCCCGCCGGACCGACGAGCTGACGCAGCATCGCCGGGTTCGCCTCGGGCTTGAGCATCTCGCGTCGGCGACGCACCACGCGGAACCGGTCCGTCTCGACCCGCATGGGCGGCAGGTCTCCGGCCGCGGTGAGCTCGTAGCTCCCGGCGGCGAGGTGGTCCAGCTCGGTGCGGTAGCGTCCGGGCTCGGTCTCCGGGTCGACGGGCTTGAGCTCGATCCGGCGCGCCCCGCCGGCGCCGTCGGTGCGCCGCAGGACGATGCGGTAGGACGGGTCGGTCAGCGGGTCGAAGGCCTCGTCGTACGCCTCGACGTCGACGCCGACGCGCTCACCCACGTCGTACTGGCGCTTGGGCGTCTCGATGAGCACCCGGGCGATCTTCAGCGGACCCAGGTACCGCGTCACGTTCGTCCAGAACCGGCGGAAGTACGCCCCGTCGCCCGGGTACCGCCACCGCCACGTGCTGTCGAATCCGACGTACAGCACGCGTCCGCGACCCGAGTTATGCACAGCCAGCACCGGCTCCGGCTCGCCGGCACCGGTCTGGTGCCACGGATTGGAGCTGACGGCCAGGACGCGCGCCAGCGGCTTGGGCTCATACACCGCCTGGGACCAGTAGATGCCCGGAAGCACCGCCCAGACATGGGGGGCCTGTTCGCCGTCGGGTCCAAGGCGCATCAGCGGGTGTCCGCGCCCGCGGTCGCGCAGGACCACCCGGTAGGCACGCGGTCGCGTGTTGTGGATGCGTTCCTCGATGCGGCTTGCTTCGTTCCGGCCCAGCCGGACGGGCAACAGGTCGCTCAGCGCGTCGAACACCTCGCGATTGCCCATGACGGACTCGGTGTGTTTGCGCCCCGCGATGTAGCACAGTCCGCCCCCGTGGTCCTGGACGAACTTCTTGAGCAGGCCGGCGAAGGTCTCGTCCACGCCGCCCTGCGTGGGCTGGGGATCGTAGAGGATAACCACGTCGTATCCCGGGTGCCCGTCGCCGTCGCTGGAGCCGATCAGCGTCTCGAGCTTGCGCGGCAGGCGCGTCAGTTTCATGCCGGTGGAGGCGTCCAGGTTGACCCCCGTGTCGGCGTCCTGCTGCCAGACGGTGACGCGGAAGGCCTGGCGCGGCTTGCCGTCCGCGCCGATCCGCCGGTGCCGCAGCAGG
>JBMCUM010000267.1:0-2559 GCA_048622595.1 Planctomycetota bacterium
TCATACGACTCGTACGAGGTCTTCGACGATCCTGCCCGCGCGTCTCGCGGCCATCCTGGACGGGCCGTATGGCCTGGCCGCGAAAGGTTCCCCAGCGAGGGCAAGCCATACGGCTCGTCAGGGATGCGCTCGCCACGCGCGGGCGGTGCTGCGCGCGCTACGGATAAAGGCCACATCGCAAATGGCTCGGGGCCAGGAAGTGCTTGACAGGGCGATCGCGGGTTGCACAATGCACGGACGAGGCAGGGGCACAGGGGGCGCGGTCGGTAGCTCGCCAGGCCGCGGAAAAGGGAGGCGCAGACCGGCCGGCTGCATGCTCACGCTCGACGGAACGGAAACCGGACGTCGGCACGTTGCCGGCGCCTTGACAGGACTCGAGCACAAGGAGCGCGAGATGAGACGCAGCATGCAATGGGTTGGGCTGGTCCTCGCGTCCGGGCTGCTGGGCGCCCCGGCGGCAGGGGACCTCGTCAACGGCGACTTCGACGATCCGAACACCCCGCCGCCCGGATGGTCGTCCGGGACCGGCGGGGCCGTCGTCGTGGAGGATGACCCTGCCGACAGCGACGGCGACGACGAGTTGTGCATCGACGCCACGGCCACGTACACGTGGGACGCCAGCGCCGGCGCGTGGGACGGCAGCGGGGCCATGGACTCGGCGGTGCAGGTCGCGTCGATTCCCTCGGGCAGGGACACGTTGTTGTTCTCGGCCCAGAGCATCTCACTTCAGGCGGCGGGTGCCCTGGACACCGTGTCGATCGGCGTGGCCGTGGACTACAAGGACACGAACGGATCCGACCTCCGCGTGGAGCAGACGTGGACGCCGGGCTCGCCGGGCGGGACGACGCTGGTGCTGACGGACCCTGACTTTACCCAGCCCATGACCGTCTCCGTGCTGGGCCAGGCGCTCGGCGTGCCGAGCGATTGGGACGACGGGACGCAGGACGGCGAACAGCAGGTGCTCCACGCCCGCGGGTACTTCGACGACTTCCAGTTCGTGCCCGAGCCGGCGTCGCTGACGCTGGTGGCGCTGGGCGGAGCGGTGCTGCTTCGCCGGCGCAGACGACAGTCACAGCGGGCGTGAGATTGCACCACAGGTCCCGCCGCAGGACGAGACGCGCTTAGCGCCAAAGCCCACGCGTCGCTACGCGAGGGTTTTGCTTTGCGCCAGCTCCCGCGCGGCGAGGGCGGTCGCCAGGGCGTCGCGCCCGTCCCGCTCGGTTACCCGTCGGCGGTGGGTCCGGTCGCGGATGCAGGCGATCTGGTCGGCAAGCAGCGCCCGCAGCGACGCGGCGTACACCGCCGCCTTGTCCTCGTTCGGCGTGTAATCCAGGCGCAGGCGGTGCGTGACGTTCCGCCGCCTGCCCCGTCCCCGCCATTCGGTCCGTCCGTAGCGCTGAACGACCTGCTCGCCGGACCACGGGCAGCAGGCCCGCAGCGCCTCGGCGCCGCGGTCGTCGACGGCCGCGTCGACCGTCAAGCTCAGCGGCACCCAGCCGGCGATGCGGATGTCCCCCATCTCGCAGACGATCCGGTGCGTGGCGCGGTCCAGGGGTTGGATCTGGTCGAACCCGTGGTAGTGGCTGACCAGCACGGCCGGCGCGTCGTCCGGCGCGTGGCGGACGGTGCACGCTACGCGGTCGGTCATCGACCCGTCGCGCGCCTCGGCGTGGGCGCAGACGACCTCGCCCGCGCCCAGCCACCGACGGTACAGGTCGAAAAAGTGCACTCCGTGCTCGACGAAGATCCCGCCGGAGACCCTCGGGTCCCAGAACCAGTGCCCCGCCGGCAGATGGGTGTCGCAGGCGCAGTTTGTGAGGCGCGCGGCCAAAGGCGCGCCGAGCGACCCGCTCCTGAGGACGCGTTCTGCGGCGTCGACGACGTCGTTGTAGCGGAGCACGAAGTTGACCGGGCAGATGCGCCCGGCGCGGTCTGCGGCGGCGAGGACGGCATCGGCCTGGGCGAGGTCCAGCGCCAGGGGCTTCTCGCACAGGACGTGCTTGCCGGCCTGCAGCGCGGCGATCGCCAGGTCGTGATGCGACGCCGGCGGCGTGGCGATGTGCACGATGTCCACGTCGTCGCGCGCGACGAGTTCCGCGTCCGTCTCGGCCGCCGGGACGCCGAACGCCTCGCCCGTCTCCCGTGCAGCGTCCGGGCGCGCGTCGGCGACGGCCTCGATGCGAATCTCGTCCATCGGCGCCACGGCGTCCAGGCAGAAGCGCCCGAAGCCGCCGCATCCGATCAGTCCCAGCCCCAGCGGTTCGTCGGCATTCATGCGGTCGTCGTCCTTGTCCGTGTGGAAACCCTCGAATCTCCGGCGTGTCGCGGGAGCTTGCAGTATACGACACGGCGCCAAGCTCTTGGAATGCAGGCCTGCGGGTCGCTACCGGCGGGCTGCGTCGCGCGCCGCGGCCAGCCCCCGTCGGGCCCCGTGACGCGCCGCCGATGCGACGGGGCGGAGGGGTCCGGCTCGCCGGGGTCGGTGGACTTGCCTGGTGAACCCGCTAGAGCAGTTTCACCTTTTCTGTAGCGTCCGGCCTGCCTGCGGCGTCGCCAGGC
>JBMCUM010000268.1:0-2545 GCA_048622595.1 Planctomycetota bacterium
AGCTCGCGGCGATCATCACCCCCGCCGCCATGCCCAGCGAGGCATCCAGGTACCGTCGCGAGAGGTTCTTGGTCAGCAGGACGAGCCCGGCCCCGCAGGCAGTGAGGAACCACGTCCCGCACGTGGCGATCAGGGCCATCATAATCGGGTTCATGTACCAATGCGACGCGGCCGGCATGCGGGGCGCTCCTCTCGGAACAATGATATCAACGCCGGGGTTCGGAACGCGAAACTCGAAATATACAACAAGCCACGAGCCCTAAACCACAGAAGCAAGCCGACCGGCGTTCGCCGGTGGCTTCGTCCATTCGCAACTCGCCGTCTTTGCATCGCGTGCTTGTTCGCAATTTCGCACTTCGCCAAGTGGTCTCGGAATGTGTATGAAAAAGTGTCGCGGGCAGCACCGCCCGCGCGTGGCGAGGACCCATACGCATCTTCGACGATCTTGGCGTCGTTGTCTCCGCCTATGCCGCGGCCGGGACGGCCGCGGGACGCGCGGGCAAGATGCCCGCGACACGGGTCCGCCCGGTTTTCATACACGTTCTCAGTTCGCCTGCGGGTTGTAGAATCGTTTCTGGGCGCGGCGGACGGCGGCGTCCATCAGTTCCTCGTTACGGACGATGACGGCGTTCTCGGACAGCCGCCGGTAGTATTGCTGAACGAGCTTCTCGTGGCGTTTCCGGCGGATCCGTTGACGGATTTCCGCCTGGGCGTCGGCGAACGGCACCGTCCTCGCCGGGCGCACCTTCTGCGCTTTGACGATGTAGAAGCCCTCGTCGGTGGCGACGACGTCGCTGACGCCGCCGGGGGGCAGTTCGAAGGCGGCCTGCTCGACGGGCTCGATGCGGAAGTTTCCCTGCGGCATCATCGGCCAGATGCCGCCTTCCTCGGCCTTGACGCCTCGGGAGCGGGCGCGGGCGACGGCGTCGAACGACCTGCCGGCCTCAAGGTCGGCGCGGGCGCGTTCGATCACGGTTCGCGCCTGGTCCCGCGGGTCGCCCGCCTCGGGATCGAACGCCGCGAACGGCGCGGCGATGATCTGCATCTGCACCTGCTTCGGCGTGGAGAATTCCTCGCGATGACGCCGGTAATACAGCCACAGGTCCCGCCGCGTCACGTCGATCCGCGGGCGGAACTTGCTCTGCAGGTAGGACTGGGCGATCAGCGACCGGCGGTAGCGGTCCAGGGCCGCCTCCAGCGTCGTACCTTTCTGCTGCAGCTCGCGCCGCAGCATCAGTTCGCTTCCCCCGGACTCGGCGACCAGCTCCTTGCGCCGCTCGGCGACCGCGTCGGTCACCATCTGCTCCTGCGTTTCGGTCAGGTGGGCTTCGGCCTCGGCGGCGACGAGCACCTGCCCAACCTCGTCGCGCATCGCCTGGGAAAGGATGTCGCGGGCGCGGATGCGCCACACCCCCGGGGGCAGATCGTCGGAGAGTTCCGCAAGTCGCGGCCCGGCCAGGCGGACCACGTCCTCGACGGTGTAGAACCGTTCGTTGACCCGCAGGAGCACGCCGGCGACGACCTCGCCGGCCTCGGGCGGGACCTGCGGCGCTTCGGGCCGCCGGCGCGGGCGCGTCGCTACGGCCGGCGCCGATTGCGTCCTCGGCGCGGTCACCGGGCGCGTCGGCGCGGGCGCCCGCTCGCTCGGGCGGGTCGAGCCCGCCCGCTCGAGATCGACCTCGACCCAGTCGGCGGTGCGCTCGGGCTCGGTGACCGGGACCTCCTTCTTGCTCCACGGCCAGCGTTGCTTGACCCACGCGCAGCCGGCAAGCTGCCCGATCAGCACCGCTGCGCAGAGCCCGCAGGTCAGCGTGATGTGCGTGCTACGCATTGCGGGCATTATACGTCCCGGCGGGCGGCGATGCGCGGGTGGATTGGTCCGCCGGCGCGTCCTTCGCCGCCTGGCGGAGCTGCTTGAGCAGCACCCGCAGCAGCGTGGGCATCTGGAGGTACGCCGTCGGGGGACGCCAGTGCGCGGTGGTCGCGTCCGGCAGGCGGACGCTCCCGGCGGCGCCCTCGAACACGGCGCCCGCGCGGTCGAAGTCGCCTACGGTGAAGATCACGTCCGGGCCATGAAGCACGATGCGTTCGATGCCCGCGGCGGCGGCGCGGAGGCGGACCTCGGCGAGATCCAGCAGCGTCTGGACCTCTTGCGGCGCCGCACCGTAGGCGTCGGACAGGTCCGCCCGCACCTGCTCCAGCTCGTCGCGGCTTCCGCAGCGCGCCAATCGGCGGTAGATCTCCATCCGCTGCGAGTCGCCCGGGACGTACGAGCGCGGGATGTACACGTCGATGCCGAGGTCGACGTGCGTGCGGCGCTGCATCGGGACGGGCTCGCCCTTGAGCCGGCGGACGGCGCGGTCCAGCAGGCTGCAGTACATCTCGTATCCCACCGCGGCGATGTGCCCGCTCTGGGCCTTGCCCAGGATGTTGCCCGCCCCCCGAATCTCCAGGTCGCGCATGGCGATCTGAAACCCCGCGCCGAGGTCCGAGAACTCCTCGATCGCCTTGAGGCGCTTGGCCGCGACCGGCTTGACCGGGCGCC
>JBMCUM010000269.1:0-2541 GCA_048622595.1 Planctomycetota bacterium
CGGGTGGAGACGATGCGCCCGTGGTTGAGGAACTCGTTGGCCACGGCGCGTGCGGACGGCAGCAGTCCGCCCGGATTGAACCGCAGGTCCAGCACGAGAGAACGGAGCGTCATCTCGCGCGCCTCGAGCTGACCTCGCAGGTCCGCCATCGCTGCGCGCAGCTCTTGCGGCGTCTGTTCGGTGAACTGCTCGAGGCGGATGTAGCCCACCCCGTCGGCCGGATCGAGCAGGTACTGCCACTGCCCCCCCCGCAGGCGCCGCCAACCCTTCACCGTGCGGATGTCGATGCGATCCCGGATGACGGGCACGTCGAACGGTGCCGGCTGACCGCACCGCTCGATCGTCAGCACGACCTTCGTGCCCTCCTCGCCCATGATCATGCCCACCAGCTTGTTGATGCTCAGGTCCCGCGCGGAGGTCCCGTCGACCGCGACGATCTTGTCGCCGCTGCGGATGCCCGCCTCCAGCGCCGGCGAATCGGCCAGCGGGGTCACCACCCTCAGCGGCTCGCCCGGCTCCTTGGTGATCTGGATGCCCACCCCGGTGAAATGCCCCATCGTATTCTTGACGAAGTCGGACAGCTCGCTCGGCCAGATCATCCCCGTGAACTTGTCCAACGCCGACAGCAGCCCGTCGGTGAACTCCACGGCCAGCACTTCGGCCGGAATCCTCACCGACTGCTCGCTGGCGCGGAGCACCGCGTTGAACGCCAGCAGCACGTCCACGTGGTCCACGCGATCCCGCGCCTCGATGTTGTCGATCTGGCGATCGACCGCCTTGCAGAATCGCTCCCGCTTGTCCTCGTCGGACAGTCCGGCGAAGGTCCCGGCGACCTGCGGCGTCTCGGCCAGCACGCGCACGCTCTGCAAGGCCGCGCGGGCGACCTCGCGGTAGTCCACGCGCGTGACGTAGTACGTATCCAGCCGGGAGACCGCGCTTTTGACCATCTCGGCGTCCACGCCCGAGACCGTCTCCCGCCACGCCGGGGGTTCCTCGACCGCCCGAGTCGCCGCCTCGTCCTCGTCCTCCTCCGCGCCGTACAGGCCCAGCACGCGGACGTGACGACGGACGAGGTCGACCTTCCGCTCGTAGCTCTCGTTGTCCGGGTCCAGCTCCTTCAGCCCGCTGTGCGCGCTGAGGGCATCGTACCAGCGGGCGTCCTCCTCGGCCCGGCGGGCACGGGCCTCCATGTCGCGCACGATGCGGGGATACCAGTCGGTTTCGGCGACATCGATGTCCTCGGCAAGGCGTCGCGCCAGCGCGGCCTGGACCAGCGCGGTCCGCCAGGGTTTCTCCTCGACCATGGCGTCCACATCGGCCAGCGACTGGGCGAGGTCGTCGTCCAGCTCGCGGAGGCGCTCGGTCCAGCGCCACAACCCCTTCTCGACCGGAAGCTTGCGCCACGCGGCGACCTGACGCTGCAGTTGCCCCTCCGCCTGCTCGCACAGGTCCACGAACCACGTGGCGTACTCCCCGTCGGCGTGGTCCCCCAGAAGCTCGCGCGCCTTGACGAGCTGCTCGCCAACCACCTCGAGCTGCGCGACCGCCTCGTCGCGCTTCGCCTCGGCCTGGGCACGCGGCGCCGCGGCGGCGTCGCCCTCGGCGGCGAAGGTCTCACGAAGCGCCCGGTCCACCGCGTCAATGGCTTCGGCGGACTTGCTGTACGACGAAAACGCCTGCGCCAGGGCCTCCCGGATGGGCTCGGCGACGCCCTGCTCTTCCAGCGACGCCACGTGCTCCTGCGCCAGCATCCCCCGCCGCACACGCTCCACCGCGTCGGCATACTCCTCGCGCCGCTGCTGATCCGCACGCTTGCGGGCCTCGAGGTAGTCCTCCAGAAGCCCCTCCAGTCGCGTGGCGAACGCGTCGTCCGGCGCCGCGCGGTGTGCCTTGACGGCCAGCTCGTGCGCCTGGCGGAACTGCCCGTCCAGCGCGCGGCCGATGCTGCGCGTGCACAGGCGTCGCGCCTCGATCGCCCGTGCGGGGCGCGTGGCCGGCGATTCCGGCGCGGCCGGCGACGGCACGGCCCATGCGAGGGCGAGCAGCACGGTCAGTGCGATGCGTCTCATGGCGTCTCCCGAATG
Source organism: Planctomycetota bacterium (assembly GCA_048622595.1). GTDB lineage: Bacteria > Planctomycetota > Phycisphaerae > SM23-33 > SM23-33 > JAGXKT01. Next base: position 2,085 of record JBMCUM010000269.1, read on the forward strand.
TATGGCGTGCGGCTGGTCGCCGGAGCTTCCGGGGCGGGACCGGCGGGGTGTGAGAACCGTTTGGATTATACACGATGCCCGCCGCGCGGGGCGAAGTAGAATTTGCGACGGCTCGGGGGCGGGTGCGGGCGCAGCGCACAAAAAAGGGGCGAGACGCGACTTGCCATACGGTCCGTATGGTCTCAAGGCCGCGCCATCGCCCTTCGCCTGACAGGGGTCCTTCAGCTTGCGCTGCTGCGGCGGATTCCGGAAGAAGGAGGAGAAACCGGAACCTCTCGACGGGAGCTCAACCCCCGCCGGCGCCGCGTCCGATCCCGCTGTCGTCTCGGCCTGTCTCGGCATCGCCCCAGGAGGAGAGGGCGACGGTCGACGGGGGCTCATTCCCGCCGCCCGTGCCGATTGCGACAGCCCGACTTCCGTTGCATCCGCTTCCCTCAACTCACGCCCCTCGCGCGCG
>JBMCUM010000270.1:0-2536 GCA_048622595.1 Planctomycetota bacterium
CGCTGATCTTGATCCGCTTGGCGACGGCCTTGTTGGTCTTCATCTTCGGCATGACGGTACCTTCACAGGTTCTCGCGCGGCTTGAAGCATCGCATTGTACCAACGCGCCTTCGGGCGTAAAGGACAATTTCCCAGGCGCTAGTCACACGCAATCGCCACCGGGCGGGCCTGGTCCGCCTCCATCTTCGCCGGAAGCGCAAACACGTCGCCGACCTTGTTGCAGAAGTACAGCACCGACCCGCTGACCCGGCGGGCGTGCCCGTCGGCCCAGAAGCCGTAGAAGTCCGGGTGGGCGTTCACCGGCCGGCGGACGTAGTTGTGGTTCCGCTCGCTGCGGCCGGTCATCCGGCGGGTCATCTCCCACGTCCGCCCCCGGTCGGGCGAGACCCACATCGCGATCTCCCCGCCCGGGTTGTAGGGCTGCGGACCCGCCAGCGTCGGGGCGATTATCCGCCACGTCCCGTCGGGCTCGACGTACAGCGAGCCGGTGTCGTAGTTGTTGTCCGACGTGGTCACAGGGCGGATGTCCCAGTTGCGCCCGGTCCAGCGGACCGTCGTCCAGGTGCGGGGGTCGTTGTCCGGTCCGGAGGCGTACCCCCGCGAGGTGACCACGAGCACCACCGGTCGCCCGTCGACGTCGAAGGTGATGTCCTTGAGGTACACGTTGCGCTTCTCCGCGCGCCAGTCGTGGACCAGTGCGGGGTTGTCCGGCTCGGTCAGCGGGAGTTCCGCGACGCGCCCGTCGGCGGTCCGCCACGTCCGCCCGAGGTCGTCGCTGGTGATGTAGTACAGGTTCGTCCGCCAGTTCAGCCCGTGCGGGGCGGGGTGGTAGTTCATCGCGCAGGCGACCGTCCCGTCGCGGACCGCGCTGATCTGGTAGTGACCCTTCTCGATCGCCGCCAGCCGCTGCCCGGACGACCACCGCACGCCGTCGCGGCTGGTCAGCATGCACGCCGTTCGCTCCGCCGGCCAGGCGTACCAGGTCAGCGGGCAGATAAATCCGCCCGCGGAGTCATGCCACGCCTGGAAATACGAGAAGTTGTCCAGCGGCAGTTCCTCGCCATCGACCCGGCGAAAGGCCTGGACGCGCTGGAAACGCGAGATGTCGTAGGGCGCGGCGCTGCGATGGATGAAGGAAGGCCGGTCCCGCCCGTGCGCGGTCGAGAACACCCAGATGCAGCCCGCGTCGTCGACGGCGATCACGGGGTTGTCGTGGGCGTCGGGCGTGGCCTTGTCCATCACGATCGTCGGGCGGGGGACCGTGCCCGTGGCGTGGTCGTAGAAGCCGACCATGTGCAACAGGCGCCTGGGGTCGTCGGCGGGCGCGCCGCCGTAGCAGAAGAAGGTCTTGCCGACTTCGGGGCAGTGCACGGCGAAGGGCTGGTGCTTGGCGCAGTACGTGCCCATCCCCCCGGAGTACTTGTAGACGTACTCGTCTCCCGACGGCTGGACGGCGTACCAGATGCCGCGATACCCGTCGGCGGTGGCGTTGACCTCCACGGTCGGTCCGTCGTTTGCGCCGGTATCAGCGTGCGGCTTCATGACGGGGGAGTCTAGCGTTCGCAGACCGGCGTCGCACGCGCATTTGTCGCGAAGGTGCGTTGACGACCGCGGGGGGCGTCGCTACCCTGCCGGCCGCGGAGGTGACCATGGAACGGACACTGCTGGTGATCAAGCCCGACGCCGTGCAGCGCGGGCTCGTGGGCGAGATTCTCGCCCGGTTCGATCGCAAGGGGCTGAAGCTGGTCGGGCTGAGGATGGCCCGCGTCGACGAGGCGTTGGCGCGGAAGATGTACGCGCCGCACGAGGGCAAGGAGTTCTACGAGCCGCTCGTCGAGTTCGTCACCTCCGGGCCCGTCGTCGCGGTCGTGCTCGAGGGCCTCGAAGCCGTCGCCGTCGTCCGCGGGATGCTCGGGGCGACGTTCGCCCGCGAGGCCGCGCCGGGCACCATCCGCGGCGACTACGGCATGAGTCAGCGGTACAACCTGGTCCACGCCAGCGACTCGCCCGCCACGGCCGAACGCGAGATCGCGCTGTTTTTCGACGGTGACGCGCTCCTACAATATGACGCGGCGCGAGCCGGTTGGGTCTACGCCGAGCATCTGGGAAAACCCATCTGACCCGTGCCCGCGGGCCGCAAGCAGGCAGACGCCGGGACGATGCGTGCTGGCCGGCGCGCCGACGCCCTACGGCGGGAGGGTAGCACCATGCTGATTCGACACGCCGATGACGTGCAGGGGCATCCGGCCGACCTCGCCGGGGCCGAGGGCGTGACCTTCCGCCTGGTCCTGGGCGACTCGGAAGGGGCACCGAATTTCTTCATGCGGCAGTTCGACATCATTCCCGGCGGGCACACGCCGCACCACGCCCATGCGCACGAACACGAGGTCTACGTTCTCGCCGGAACCGGCGTGCTGGTCACCGACGCGGGCGAGCAGCCGATCGGCGCGGGCGACGCGGCCTTGGTCGCGCCTAACGAGGCACACCAGTTCCGCAGCACCGGCGTCGACGACCTGAAGCTCCTGTGCTTCGTGCC
>JBMCUM010000271.1:0-2516 GCA_048622595.1 Planctomycetota bacterium
GCCGCCCTGCTGGCGTCGCGTCGGGACGAATACCGCCGCCAGCGCGACCGCGCCGAGGCGATCGAGGAGTTCAAGCTCACCGACTACGCCGGCGTCCGCTGGATGTACCTGCAGGAGGAGGCGTCGCTGATGGCGGCCATCCGCCGGGGCGACCGCCCGTCCGCTCGCGAGATCCTCAACCGCCTGCTGGTGGCGATGATCCACCGCGCCGGCGGCGAGCCCGCCCCCCTGGAGGTGGTCAAGAGCTTCTTCGTGGAGCTGGTGGTCATGATGTGCCGCACCGCCGTCGAGGCCGGAAACGCCCCCGAGGAGCTCTTCGGGCCCGATTACGTCCGCCTGGCGCGGGTCGCCCGGGCGCGGACGGAGCAGGATCTGTCCGCCTGGCTGCGCGAGACGCTGGAGGGGATCATGGACGCGATCGGTCGCGCCGAGGCGCCCCCGGCGTCCCAGGTCATCACCGCGGCGTTGCAGCACATGCGCCGACACCTCGACGAGCCGCTCAGCCGCGACGACGTGGCGCGGGCCGCACACGTTTCCGGACCCCACTTCTCCCGCGTGTTCCACCGCCAGACGGGACGGACGTTCACCCAGGTCCTCTCGCGGATGCGTCTGGACCGCGCGGCCTGGCTGCTGGCGCGGACGGACAAGCCCATCGCCGCGGTGGCGCTGGAGTCCGGCTTCGCCGACCAGAGCCACTTCACCAAGGTCTTCCGGCGCCGCTTCCACGAGACGCCGCGGTCCTACCGCCGGCGCCTGCGCCCGGCCCCCGGCGAGTCGTAGGCGGGGGGGGTAGCTGGGCTACCCACCATCACCATCAACCCGCGCAACTTCGCGCACCGACGCACCAAAAGTCCGCACGGGCGTCCAATGCGCCCGCGCACGGGGGGTGCTATGGTGACCTGGACACCGCAGCCGGACCGGACCGGCGCAGGAAGGAAACCGCCATGAGCTACTCCAGGAACCTGTGGATCGACCGACCCGAGGACCTCGTTTTCGCCGCGGCGCCGCGGCCGGTTCAGACACGGCGCGGCCTGACGATCGGCGGCGGGCAGGTTTACGCTGAGCTGAATTTCACCCTGCCGCCGATGGAGATCACTCACGCGACGTTCGACCGCGTCTGCCGCATCTACGACGAGGCGGCGCGTGGCGCCCTGGCCCGCGCCGCCCACCTGTGCGCGCCCGGCGTGGTCATCGAGTTCGAGACCCTTCCGGAGCTCACCATGCGCCCGGACTGGGCGCGGAAGCTGTGCGGCATCCTGTCGGCCGCCCTGGAGGACGCCTGGTCGTCCCGCGGGCTGCCCGGGGCGCTGCGCGCCACGCCGAACGACCTGCGCGAGATGATCCGTCCGCCCGTAATGCGCAGCGGCGCCTACTGGGACAGCATGCTCGAGACGTTCGACGCTTGCGCCGAGCAGGGCGCCGAGCTGTTGAGCATCGAGTCGGTCGGGGGAAAGGAGCTGCACGACACCGCCGTGCAGTACGCCGACCTCCGCCAGGCGCTGTTCGCTTTGTGCGTCCTCGGCGTCAGGGACATGGACTTCGTCTGGTCGCACGTGGTGCGGATCGCCGAAGACCGGCACGTGCGCGCCGCCGGGGACACCGCCTGCGGTTTCGCCAACACGGCGATGGTGCTGGCCGATCGGGGCATGATCCCGCGCGTGTTCGCGGCGGTGGACCGCGCCGTCAGCGTGGTCCGCTCCCTGGCCGCCTACGACGCCGGCGCCGTCGGACCGGGCAAGGACTGCGGGTACGAGAACGCCGTACTCAAGGCGCTGACGGGGCGGCCCATGTCGCTGGAGGGCAAGACGGCGGCCTGCGCGCACCTGAGCCCCCTGGGCAACCTCCCCATGGCATACGCGGACCTGTGGAGCAACGAGTCCGTCGCCCACACGCGCCTGCTGGGCGGGATGGCGCCGGAGGTCTACATGGAGCAGCTCATCTACGACTGCCGCCTGCTAAACCGGGCAGCCGCCGACGGCCCCGACGCCGCCCGACGCCTGCGCGACTGGCTGGTCGAGTCCGACGCGCCGCTGGACCCGCAGGCCTACATCCTGCGCCCGGACAACTGCATCCGCCTGGCCCGCGCCGTCGCCGCGGGCGAAAGCCCCTATGCCGCCGGGCGGGCCGTCGCCGCCGAGGCCCTGACCATCCTGCGCGACGCCCTGCAGACCAAGTCCGTGCGAATGGACCCGCGCGAGATCCCCTTCCTCGAGGCGATGGACGCCGCCCTGCGGAACCTGCCCGAGACCGAGGCGGAATTCATCAGCCAAATGCGATGCGAGATCGACTCCACCGTCTGCCGGTTGGACCAATACAATCTTGCCGACCCAGTAGTTGCGTAAGCGGGCCCAGCTACGCTTCAGGGTGCAAGCCGGAACAGGCGCGAGAGCTTCCGCCGGGGGACCGCCCCCACGGCGGCAATCCCGAGGGGGGGACGATGTCGGCGGCACTTCCCAGAACTGGTTGCACACCTCCTTGACCCGCACCTTATCGGCCGATACACTCGGTTATCGCGG